>JAYTRT010000172.1:0-2047 GCA_043746045.1 Actinomycetota bacterium
CTTGCATGGCCCTGGGCCGAATTGGCGGTCATGGGTGCAGGTCAGGCCGCGGCGATCCTGCAGCGGCGCGCCACACCCGAGGCGAAGGCGGCGTTCGAGACCGACTATTCCGAACGCCTCCTCAATCCCTACATCGCCGCCGACCGCGGGCTGATCGATGCTGTCATCGAGCCGGCCCAGACCCGCACGGCGATCTGTCAGGCGCTGGCATCGCTCATCGACAAGCGCGAGACCCTGCACGTCCACAAGCACGACAACATGCCGCTGTAGACCTGTGCCGGCCCCCGACCGCACCCAGGAACTGCTGTCCGGCGAGTGGACTATCCTCCGGCGATGCTCGATCATCTGTCCATCCAGTGCCACGACATGCAGGCCGCGAGCCGGTTCTACGACGTGGCGCTGGCCACGCTCGGCGGTGGCAGGCTGCTCGATTTCGGCGAAGTGATCGGCTACGGCTGCGACCGCCCGACATTCTGGATCGGCGCCCAGACCACCGGCGCCGACAACCGCGAGATGCACATCGCCTTCGCCGCGCCGAATCGCTCCGCGGTGGACGCGTTCGTCGCCGCAGCTCGCTCCACCGGAGCGGAGGTGCTCCACGAGCCACGCGTCTGGCCGGAGTATCACCCCGACTACTACGGCGGCTTCGTCCGCGACCCCGACGGCAACAACGTCGAGGCCGTCTGCCACACCCCCGGCTGAAACGTCAGCTCCTACACGTCGAGACGGCGCCGCGCCCGACGAATAGGCCGGTTACGAATGCTCCCGTTAGTCTCCCAGCTGGGGAGCAAGCCCCATTTCATGTCCGTGTCACCCGAGGGAGCAACGTGCCCGACACCATCACCATCACCGACGATCGCACAGGAAAGACGGTGACGGTTCCGATCACCAACGGCGTCTTCCCGGCGTCAGCTGTGCGCGAACTCGATCCATCGCTGTTCATCTACGACCCCGCCTTCATGCAGACGGCGGCATGCAAGAGCGCCATCACATATCTCGATGGCGACGCCGGGATTCTTCGATATCGCGGATACCCGATCGAGCAGTTGGCGGCCAAGAGCACCTATCTCGAGGTCGCCTACCTGTTGCTCAACGGTGAGCTGCCGACTCCGGACCAGCTCAGCGCATGGACCACCGACGTCACCCATCACACGTTCATCCACGAGAACATGCGCAAGCGGTTCGTCGACGGCTTCCATTACGACGCCCATCCGATGGGCATGCTGATCAGCGCCGTTTCGGCCTTGGGTACGTTCTACAACGACGCCAAGGACATCGAGTCCAAAGAGAACCGGGACAAGCAGATCTTGCGCCTCGTCGCCAAGATGCCCACGTTGGCATCGATGTGCTACCGGTTCTCGGTCGGCCTGCCCTTCGTCTATCCCGACAATGACATCAGCTTCCCGGCCAACTTCTTGCAGATGATGTGGAAGATCGGCGAGTACGAGATGGACCCTCGCCTCGAGCGGGCGATGGACGTGTTGTTCATCCTCCATGCCGATCACGAACAGAACTGTGGAACGACCGCGATGCGAGTCGTCGGATCCAGCCACGTCGATCCGTATTCGTCGTGCGCTGCTGCGGCCGCCGCGCTGTACGGCCCGCTGCACGGGGGCGCCAACGAGGCCGTGATCCGGATGCTGACCGAGATCGGTCACGTCGACAACGTTCCGAAGTTCATCGAAGAGGTCAAGAACGGGACCGGCAGTCGTCTGATGGGCTTCGGCCATCGCGTCTACAAGAACTTCGACCCTCGGGCGACCATCATCAAGAAGACGGCCTACGACGTCTTCGAGGTCACCGGCACGAACCCGTTGCTGGACATCGCCTTGAAGCTCGAAGAAGTCGCACTTGCCGATGAGTACTTCATCAGCCGCAAGCTGTACCCGAACGTCGACTTCTATTCGGGCCTGATCTATCAGGCAATGGGCTTCCCGGTGGCGATGTTCACCGTGCTGTTCGCGATCCCGCGCACCGTTGGCTGGCTCGCCCACTGGCAGGAACTGCTGGCCGACAAGGACCAGAAGATCAGCCGGCCCCGCCAGAT
>JAYTRT010000173.1:0-2044 GCA_043746045.1 Actinomycetota bacterium
GGTCACCCTTGTTCTCGACTCCACTGCGGTCGGTGCGGATCATCAGCCGGAACTGTGCAGACAGCAGGTGGTCGGACGCGGCGAAGACCTCGGCAGTCCATTCGTGCACCGAGCGATCGGCGAACTCGCTGGACTTGTCGTGCACACCGACGAGCGCGTTTCTACGGGTGACCCGCATCCCGGGCCGCAGCGGGCTCCACCATTCGCGGAAGCTGCCCGAGTAGTAGGCGTGAGCACCCTTGAGCGGGTCGCCTTTCAACAACGCCCTGGTTTCCGGATCCAGCTCGACGATCTCGTTCTCGCCGATCAGAGTGTCGCCACCGTTCATGTTCGGCGATGCGACCGGCCCACCCCACACGGTCTGCGGGCCGTACGACGGGTCGCACCACAACGGATTGTCATCACCGAACGCTTCGGCGACATGACGGAAGGCGTCCGTACCCGGCTCGAGGTACCACGGCGGCTGCGGATGGGGCATCGGAACTCCGATCCGAGCCCGTAGTGCTGCGATGCCGTCGTCGGTGAGACCGCGCCGTGCCGGCCGATCGCCCGAGGCTGTCTGCTCGGTCACGGGTCAGTCCTCCCAATCGGTGCGGTCGAGACGCGATGGTTGGCGACCTGTCTTCAGCGGCGACAACGGCGCGTCGACGAGCAGGATCCTGTGCCAGGACGTGACGAGGTCGGCGACTCCGGCCCGCCAGGCCACGAGGTCGTCGCGCGTACGATGCGCCTTCTCGGCATCGGCCCAGTCCTGCCACGTGGGAATCGCCCAGAGCAGCAGTGCTTCGTCGTCGTTCACCATCGCGGTGGTGAACGCGCCGGCGAGCTGCCAGCCGAACTGGTCGAGTGCTGGCGCAGCAACCTCGCGGGCGCGTTCGAGCAGCTCGACGGCCGAGCCGGGTCGGACGCGAACGAGTTCGTGGGCATAGACCTCACCGCGTACGCCGTCGGCGCACAGCTCTTCGATCGTGCGAGTCCAGGGTGCCGGGACCACGATCCGGTCGAATCCACCTCGACGGAATTCCTGGGCTTTGGCCCACCATTTGGCAAGGGCCGGATCCTGGGCGCCGGACCCGACCGCCTCGATCGCGAACGATGACGCGAGACCGTCCCAGCCGCCTTCTTCCCACATGTTCACGGTCTGCGGCCAGGCACCGGTGGACCCGAGCAGGGCCCAGACGCCGTAACACAGCTGGTGACGCAACTCCTGGCCGATCGGGCTCCAATTGGCTGTCATGTGATGCATGTAGTTGGCGCGGTTGTGGCCGTGGATGTCGATCAATTCGTGGATGTAGATGCGATCGTTCAATCGTCCCTCTGGATCATCGTGGTGCCTGCGCGACAGGCGATTGTATATAAGATCTAACGGCCCTGTCGTATGATGACCCGATGCTGTTGGAAGTGGATCGGTCCTCGTCGGACGAAGAACTCACCGAGACTGCGCGGGCATGGGTCACCGAGAACGTACCCGCCGCCTGGCAAACGGCATCGCTTCGTGGACGCAACGCAATCCGCGAGGTTCGCCCGATCGCCGACTACGAGGCCTGGTACCCGACGTTCGCTTCGTCAGGCCTGGCAGTCGCCACATGGCCACGGAGCTACCTCGGCCTCGATCTGAAGCCGGCACAGGCGCGTGTGTTGGACGAAGTACTCGGTCCGCTCAATCTCGGCCGGCTCAACCCCCTCGGTCTCAACAATGCGGCCCCGGCTCTGTTCGCCTTCGGCACCGAGGAACAACGTCTCCGGTATCTCCCGCCGATCGTGCGCAACGAGGAGAAGTGGTGTCAGTTGTTCAGCGAGCCCGGTGCTGGATCCGACCTCGCGTCTCTGGCCACCCGCGCCGTTCGTGACGGCGATGTCTGGATGCTGTCCGGACAGAAGGTGTGGACGACCTGGGCGCACCAGTCGCGGTTCGGTCTCTGTCTGGCCCGAACCGACCCCAGTGCACCCAAGCGAAAGGGCCTGACGTACTTCATCGTCGACCTCGACGATCCACACGTCGAGGTACGCGAACTGCGTCACATCGGGGGAGAAGTCGACTTCA
>JAYTRT010000174.1:0-2043 GCA_043746045.1 Actinomycetota bacterium
CGGCGATTCCTTCTGCTTCTGATCGGGATTGACGACGAGCGCCTGCACGATCGAGGGATAGATCACACCACCGAGCAGTGCGATGACGACCCACAACGCTGAGGCGACGAGCGGAACACGCCACGATCCGGTGCGGATGCTGTAGAGGAACAGCGCAGCAACGAGCAGGGCGATCAACATCAGCAGCAACACGGCTGGCAACTGCGCTTTGACGACCGAATACGTCGCCCCCTCGACGTACCCCCGTCGCTCCGTCGTCAGCGTGTACCGCTCGAGCCAATAGCCGCCACCACGCAGCAGCGCGAGCACGCCGAGCAGAACCGCAAAATGGGCCTTCGTGGCGCGACGGATCTTCGGCATCGGCGGCGTGATCACGATGCCGCCGCTCAATATGTGGGCGGCGATCGTCAGGATCAGGACGAGCAGGACGGCGAGGAACAACCAGTCCAACAAGAACACGAGGAACGGCAGCCGGAACACGTAGAACCCGATATCTGTCCCGAACTGGGGGTCGTTGGTCCCGAAATTGACGCTGTTCCGGAACAGCAGCCAGTCCTGCCAGTGACCGGACGCAGGAATCGCGACGATCAGTGCCATCACCGACGTCGCGGCGATGCGGACGAGGCGCATCCGCTGGCCGAAGACCTCGTGGAAGCGCATCACGACGGGATGTGTGTCGCCCGTGAAACCAGAGGGGGCCAAGCGATCGGCGATCAGCATGTTGAGCGCAGCGAGCACCACGAACAGCACAGCGAAACCGCCGAACAAGAACAACTTCGCGTCGAGTACACCCCAGAACACATCGGTGCGACCGAGGTTCGCGTGCCACAGGTAATCGATGTAGAACCCGGCGATGGCCCGCGAGCCGATCAACAGAACCACGAAGACCACGGCACCGATGATCAACAGCATCCGACCGCGGTCGCTGAATCTGCGCTTCCGGACGCGATTCAGGGGACGTGGCGGCAGGTCAGCGGGATCTCGCACACGGCGAGGTTAACGGCAACTACCGGGATGCAATGGTCAGAGCGCCGCGGTCGTAGGCGAGGCGGACGATGTCTTCGACGTGGTCATCGATGCGCTGCGTCTTCCACTCCCGGTACAGCACCCGGACCTGGTTGCCGAGGTCGACGTTGTCACCCTCGGCCCGATCGATGCAACGGATCAAACGGTCGCGTAGCGGAGCCACGATCTCGTTCGTCACGGCATCGACGGCCGGCCGGATGATGGCCGGATTGCGACCGTTCTCTCCGCCCATTGCTCCGGCCGATGCGGCCGACAGCAGATCCTCCTCGACCGCCGACACATAGCGCGCCGACTGGTCGGCCTCCCACGGCAGTAAGACGTCGAGTGAGCGGATCGGGTCCTTGCGACGCAATGTGTCCAGAAGATCGTTCTGTTCGTCGGCCAGCACCCGCTTCAACTTGCGGGCTGCGGAAACGATCAACGGGACGATGATCTCGGCGACGGGATCGGTCGGATCGACCTCGTCGTCGACCTCGATGTCGGCAACCGCGTGAATCGCTGTTGCGTTCGCTGTTGGTGCCTTGTCGGACGCAGCGATGTCTGCGACGTCGGACGGTCCGACCTCGGACGGTCCGCCATCGGCATCGGCTTCGACACCGGCTTCGGCGCCAGTATCGGGGACACGTCCGATCGCGTCGGTACGTGAGGCGCGAAGCCGTGCGAAGAGATCTTCGACGGTAGCGCCGACCGGCTTCGGGCTCGGCGTATCGACCTCGCCGGCGAACAGCGAAATGACATCGGCAGTGGTGTCCGCCTCCGGTTCGCCGTCATCCATCACAGGTTCGGCGACCGTCTCGGATTCGTCGATCACAGGTTCGGCGGCCGGCTCGGATTCGCCGACGAGAACGGCGTCGTCGGCCTGAACCGCGTCGACGTCATCGACGGCAGGCTGCGTGGCCTCGACCTGAACCGTGTCTGCAATCTGTTCGTCGGCAACCTGTTCGCCGGGTTCATCGCGCTCGACGAAGTCGGCAACGACGCGTAGATCGGGTCGGGCATCCGCGGTTCGTTCGGAAT
>JAYTRT010000175.1:0-2037 GCA_043746045.1 Actinomycetota bacterium
TCGAACAAGTCAATCGCTTGTTCACAGGCGTCGTGATGATCGCGGTCATCGCCGCCGTGCTCGGCTCGTTGCGCCGAAGGCCGCGGCGGCGCGATCTGACACGACTGGCGATCGTGATCGCCCTCGGAGTGCCGATGCAGGGTGTCGTCGGAGGAGTTGTGGTGCTCACCCATCTCAACCCGTTCGCCAACCAGCAGCACTTCCTGCTCTCGATGGTGTTGGTCGCGCTGGCGACGGTGCTGGTGGTGCGCTCCGGCGAGCCTGACGAGGGAGTCCGCGGGCCGACGGTCAGTACACGAACGTCGTTGTACGTGAGGGGGATGACGACGATGACAGCACTTGCGCTGATCAGCGGAACGTTCGTCACCGGATCGGGGCCGCACGCCGGCGACGAGAAGGCCAAGCGCTTCGACGTCGCGATCAGCAGCATGGCACGGGTCCACAGCATCACCGTCCTGCTCACGATCGGCCTGGCCGCCGCGCTTTTCTGGCGACTGCGTACCCATCATGCGGATCGAGCGGTGCTCGACAACGCGCTGACGACATGGATGATCGTCGCCATCGCACAGGCCGCGATCGGGTACACCCAGTACTTCAGCGGCGTACCGGCGGTCCTCGTCGGGATCCACGTTGCGTTCGCCACGTTCCTGTGGCTGAGCACGATCCGGTTGCAGCTGACCACGATGGAGGTCGGTGCGGTCGAGGTGGCGGCGGCCCCCAGCGCCGTGCCGCTCTACGGCTGAACCACGACCGAACCAGGACCGAACCGCGGCCATGTCCGCGCCCATGTCCGCGTCCGGGCCCGCCGAAGGCCCCGAATCACTGCGGTCGCTCCTGATAGGCGGCGAAACCCGCCGCGATCGTGCGGAAGTCGTTGATCGTCTCGTTGATGATGTCGGCCACCGGCCGAACGGAGTCGATCCGTCCGGCCACCTGCCCGCTGAGCGCGATCGCCGCCTCCATGTCGCCGCCGAAATAGAGATCGAGATGACTTCCGAACTCCGCCATTGCGTTGTCCGACCGCTCGAGTCGTGTGCTGCGCTCGGTGCGTAATGCGCGTAGTCCCGGCCGACCGAACCGGTTGAGGAAGACCGTGTCGGTTTCGGCGGCGTCCACGATCGCCTGTTTCCAATTGGCATGCACGGGCGACTCGGCAGCCGACACCATCCGTGTTCCCATTTGCACCCCGCTCGCTCCGAGGGCGAACGCGGCCGCCATCGACCTGCCGTCGGTGATGCCGCCGGCGGCGATGATCGGTACATCGACCCGCGACGCGACGAGGGGGAGCAGGACCATCGTGCTGACGTCGCGAGGGTTCTTGAAACCGCCCCCTTCGCCGCCCTCGACGACGAGGCCGTCGACGCCCGCGTCGACGGCCTTCAGTGCGGCGGCAAGCGTCGGAACGACATGGAAGACGATCAGACCGTTGTCTTTCAACTGGCGTGTGTACTTCGTTGGATCGCCGGCCGATGTGGTCACGAACGTCACCCCGTTGTCCACCACGAACTGCACGATCGATGGGTCGCGAACGAACAGTTGGGCGATGTTCACGCCGAACGGCTTGTCGGTCAACTCGCGCATCGCAATGATCTCGTCGCGGATCACGTCCAGCTCCCCTGACGACGTCTCGATGATCCCGAGCCCTCCGGCATTCGAAACCGCCGAGGCCAGCGGTGAACGGGCGATCCAACCCATCGGCGCCTGCACGATGGGGAAATCGATGCCGAGCAGATCGGAGATCGGGGTGGCCAGACGGGCCGGTCGGCGCACGGTCGAGTGGACGGTCGCAGCAGTGGTCGCAGCAGTGGTCGCAGCAGTGGTCAAGGGTGTCGTAGCGCTCATTCATCTGACCGTAACCAGGCCCGCAGGGCCCACCCGTACTCGTTCACACTCCGGAAACCCCGTGGTCACGGAGCGAACGCATTCCTTGCTAGTGTCTATTCTCTCAACAAATCGGTCGGGCAATCTCGCCCGGCCGAAATCTCCAGGGGGAGAACCCAAAACATGCAGAAACGAAGGACTGGCCGCATCGCTGCG
>JAYTRT010000176.1:0-6537 GCA_043746045.1 Actinomycetota bacterium
CGGAACGTCGCCGTGCCCCAGCCATGCGATTCGGCCCACCACAGGGCGAGCCCGCCGACCATGAAAAACCCCAACGAAATCGTCCACGCCAACTCGTGATCACGGCGTCGTCGCTGCCAGCGATCGAGCGTGCTCAGACCGAATGCGAGCGCCACCAGTGTCGCCGCAGCGGCAAGAGACGCGTTCAAGGTCACCGGTTCACGCTACCCGTGACGCATCTCACGCTGATTGTTTCAGTGACATGTCCTACCCGCTTTGTGAACGTGTGCACAACTGCATAGCGTGGGGGTCGCATGCCAGTTGAACGAGTGCGACGCCGGATTCCTGATGCCACGGTTGCCCGTCTCCCCATCTATCTCCGGATCCTGGTCGAGCAGGGTGAAATCGAGGTCGAGAGCATCAGCAGCGAGGGACTCGCCGAACTGGCCGGCGTGAACGCAGCGAAGGTTCGCAAAGACCTCTCCTACCTCGGCACCTACGGCACGCGCGGAGTCGGCTACGAGGTTGCGTTCCTCGTCTACCAGATCCGCCGCGAGCTCGGTCTGACGCACGATTGGCCGGTGGTCATCGTCGGCGCCGGCAACCTCGGCCAGGCACTCGCCGGCTACGGCGGATTCGGTGAGCGTGGCTTTCCGGTGGCCGGTGTGGTCGACATCGAGCCGAGCAAGGTCGGCAGCGTCATCGGCGGGGTTCGCGTCCGCCACATCGACGACTTGAATCAGATCGTCCAATTGCGTCGGGTCAGCATCGGCGTCGTCGCCACGCCTCCGGCCGCAGCGCAGGATGCCGCCGACCGCCTCGTCCGCGCCGGTGTGACCAGCATCCTCAACTTCGCCCCGGTTGTGCTCGCGGTACCTCGGGGTATCAGTGTGCGTAAAGTCGACCTCGCGGTCGAGCTACAGATCTTGAGCTACTACGAGCAGCGTCGGGCCGGTTCGGCGCTGCACGCTGTTGCATCCGGCGACTCCGGTCGCGGGGCCAGCGCGTAGGGCTCAGGGCGGAACGAAAGGTCGTCGCAGTGTCAATCGTGGTCATCGGCGTGAATCATCGGACGGGTCCGTTGTCGCTGCTCGAGCGCGTCGCCGTTTCTGTCGAGTCGTTGCCGAAGTCAATTTCCAGCCTGACCAGCCGGATCAACATTCGCGAGGTCGTCCTGCTCAGCACGTGCAACCGGACCGAGGTCTACGCCGTCGCCGAGCGCTTTCACGGTGCCTACGCCGACATCCGTGATTTCTTCTGCGAGCTGGGCGGTCTGCAGCCTGATGAGCTCCACCCGCATCTGTACAGCCAGCACGACGAAGCGGCTGTTTCGCACCTGTTCGAAGTTGCCGCCGGGCTGGATTCAGCGGTCCTCGGCGAGAGCGAGATCCTCGGACAGGTGCGTGGGGCCTGGGAACTGGCGCAGGCCGAGGGCGGCGCCAAGGCCACATTGAACCTGCTCTTCCGTCATGCGATCGAGACAGGCAAGCGGGCCCGCACCGAGACGGCGATCAGCCGCTCGACGGCCAGCGTCAGCCATGCCGCCGTCGAAATGGCTCAGGAGAAGCTCGGCACCCTGCAGGGTCGGCGCGTGCTCGTCGTCGGGGCCGGTGAGATGGGCGAAGGTGTCGCGGTCGCACTGAAATCGGCTGGTGCCAGCGACATCACGGTGACGAATCGCACGGAAGCTCGCGCTGACCAACTGGCTGAGCGGGTCGGTGGCCGAGTCGTGCCGTTCGGCAAGTTGCCCAGCGCGATCAGCAAGGTCGATGTGTTGGTGACCTCAACTGGTTCCGGTTCGGTCCTGATCGACCACGACACCGTCGCGATCGCCCGAGACGAAGTGGACACCCCGCTGCTCATCGTCGACATCGCGGTACCCCGCGATGTCGACAGCGCCGTTGCCAAGCTGCCCGGCGTCACCCTGCTGGATCTCGACGACCTCCGCGACTGGGCTGCCAAGGGGATCGAGAAGCGGTCGGTCGAAGCAGAGTCCGTCCGAGTCATCGTCGGTGAGGAAGTCGAACGATTCATCGTCGATGTCACCGCCCGCCAGGCCGCTCCGCTCGTCGCGATGCTGCACCAGCACGGGGAAGAGATCCGCCTCTCCGAACTGGACCGCTTCGCAGCCCGACTGTCCAGCCTCGACGCACAGCAGCGAGCCACCGTCGAAGCCGTCACGAAGGGCATCATCGCCAAGCTGCTGCACACGCCGAGCGTGCGGTTGAAAGACGACGTCGGCACGCCGAGCGGCGAGCGCAACGCCGCCACCGTGCGCGACCTGTTCGACCTGGGCTGAGCGTGCGCGCTCCGCAGCGGCTGCGCATCGCGACGCGGTCCAGTCTGCAGGCGCGAACGCAGGCCGAGATCGTTGCCGCTTCGATCCAGCACGCGGACCCCGGTGTCACGACCGAGCTCGTCTTCGTCGACACCGTCGGCGATCAGCGCCAGGACGTTCCGCTGCACCAGATCGGCGGCCAGGGAGTGTTCGTCAAAGAGGTTCAGCGCGCTGTCCTCAACGGTCACGCGGACATCGCCGTGCACAGCGCCAAGGATCTGCCTTCCGAACAGGCGGTCGGTCTCGTGATCGGTGCGTTCACCGAACGTCGCGATCCTCGCGACGCGCTCGTTGGTTGCACGCTCGACGGGCTGGCGCTGGGTGCAACCGTGGCCACCGGTTCGGTTCGCCGTCGCGCCCAATTGCACGCGTTGCGACCCGACCTGCGTTTTGTCGAACTGCGCGGCAACATCCAGACTCGGCTGACGAAGGTGCCCTCGAACGGTGCGATCGTGATGGCTGTCGCCGCGCTGCAGATCCTGCAGATCAGCGAACAGATCGCCGAGATCATGGAGGCCGACGCGATGGTCCCGGCTGTCGGTCAGGGGTGTGTCGCCGTCGAATGTCGTGCCGACGATGCCGCCGTTCTCGGGGTGTTGGCTGCTGTCGACCACGCCCGGTCCCGGCACGCTGTTGTTGCCGAACGAGCCTTCCTGGCCGAGCTCGGGTCTGGTTGTTCGCTCCCGATCGGCGCATACGTCGCCGATGGCCGGTTGAGCGCGTTCTTGGCCAACGAGGCGGGACGCGCGCTCCAGACGACGGTTCGACTCGGCCAGGACTGGAATGCAACGGCGATTGAAACAGCCCGCGCGTTGCTGTCCGAGATCGAACGCCGCCACACATGAGCCAGCCGGGCATGCAGCGTCCGTCGCCGCTGCTCGGGCGCCGCATTGTCGTGACACGGGCCGCAGGACAAGCTCAGTCGTTGGTCGAACGGCTGGCCGGCCTCGGCGCAGAACCGTTGTGTGTGCCGCTGATCACCATCACCGAACCGTCCGACGGTGGCGCAGCAATGGATGCCGAACTGGAACGACTCGGCGAATACGACTGGGTGGTCGTCAGTTCGCCGAATGGTGCTGAGCGCGTTCGGCCGGCGCTGCATCGGCTGTACGACGGCGAACCGAACCGGTCGCGTGGAACGCTGCCACGCATCGCCGCCGTTGGTCAGGCGACCGAGCGTGCCCTGGGTCTGATGGCCGACCTCGTTCCGGCGGTCCAGACCGCAGTTGCGCTGGGCGAGGCGTTCCCAGCGGGCCCCGGTTCGGTCCTGGTCCTGCACCCCGAAGGTCACGATGGCGTGCTCGTGTCTGCGCTCGAATCGAAGAGTTGGACCGTGACTCCCGTTGCTGCGTATCGCACCATTCCGATCATCCCGTCGAGCGCGATGCTGCTCGACGTCCTGTCCGCGGACGCAGTGCTTTTCGCCAGCGGCTCGGCAGTGCGTTCATGGGTGACGGTGTTCGGCGCCGAGGTCCCAGCCGTCACCGTGGCCATCGGCCCATCGACCGCTGCCCTGGCCACCAGGTTGGGGCTCAAGATCGACGTCATCGCGACCGATCATTCCGTGGACGGATTGGTCGGTTGCCTGATGGCCTACTTTCTGGATTCCGTCTAGAATTTCAGGGACCCCAGCCCGGGGCCCGCACGACACCGGATCAGGCAGGCGAGCAGACCGACATGGTTCGAGGGAGACGACACGGGGCCCTCGGTGTCGGGCTGGCTGTAATTGCGGTGGCGTGCATCGGCTTGTCGGCGCAGCCACTGCTGGCCACCGGCGCGACCACTCCGAGCAGCACCGCCTCGCTGCCGAGCGGGGTCACCTATTCGCTCGTCACCCCTGCCCAGGCCGCACAGCCATCGGTGTCCGGTAACGGCGAGCGTGTCGTTTTCGCTGCTGCGCCGGGCACCGCCGACGGGCGTACCAGCAGCATCTGGCTGCAAGACCGCAACACCGGCGTGCTGACCGAACTGACGCTTCCGAATGCCAACGTCCGCTCCGGGGACAGCGTCGATCCGGTGATCAGCGCCGACGGGTGCATCGTCGTGATGACGACGCAGATCGCGTACGACCTGTTCCGGGATGACGATCGGGGCAACCGCTGGGACGTGTATCGGATGAAGCTGCCGGCGTGTGGCGGACAACTCAACGACTGGTCGCTGGTCTCCACGCAACTCGACAAGAAGGGCGTGGCTGCGGCCCGCGGCGACGTCATCCCGACGCAGCCCGCCGCTGTGTCCAGTAGCGGAACCGTGGTTGCGTACCTGCATCCGATGACGATCACCGACTCCATCGCCTCAGCGACGCAGCGACCGAACGTCATCGAAGTCGTCGACCTGGCCGTTCCCGTCGATGATCCTCATCACACAGCGACAGCTCCCGGGCTGCCGATCGACGTGGCGCTCCCGCCACTGCAGTACGCCGGCGAGGCAACGCCCACGCTCTCCGCCGACGGCAGCATCGTGGTGTTCGCGTCCGATGCAAAATCCGAGATGGCGGTGCCGGAGTGGCGTGCGGCAGCGGCGGGCTCGACAGTCGCTCCGAGCCAGATCTACTCGTGGTCGCGCGCCGACGGCGACCCGTTCACGGCGGTCAAGCTTCTGTCTGGAACCTCGCTGACTGTGACCGACTCCACCAACCCGAACGCTGTTCCGGTCACCACGACAACCCCGGCCGACGCCGCAGCGGTGGGCCCGACGATCTCGGGCGACGGCCGTTTCGTCGCGTTCTCCTCGACGGCGTCGAACCTGGTCGATTCGGCACAGCTCGAGGCGTGCGCCGCCACATGTCCGTCACAGGTGTACGTGATCGACCGGGACACCGACAGCAACCAGATCTTCGACCAACCCGGGACGGCGAAGATCTCCATCGTCAGCGCGACGTACGCGGCTCCGGATCCAGCGGTCCCCGCCACCACCCCTGGCTTCACGATCGGCAATGCGGCGTCGTTCAGTCCCAGCATCTCGTCCGACGGGAACACATTGGTGTTCGCGTCACAGGCGACCAACCTGTTGGAGACCACGACACCGGGAGGCGGGGTTGCCGGCGACGGCGACGTCCTCACCGCCAACGTCATCACGCATCACCTACACCGCTCGTTCGACCTCGCGACACCGACTGCCGGCGCCTACTCGCATCCCCGTCTGTCAGCCGACAATCGCGTCCTGGTGGCCGACACGTCGGTCGCCGGACCGCTTCTCGGCGACACCACCCTCACCGGTCGCCACATCGTGGCAGCGTCGTATGTCCCGGCGCTGTCGATGGCCGATCTCGATCTCGGTACGGTGCTCCTCAAGGTCGCCGGTCCTGAGTGGTTCGTCAACGTCGTCAACAGCGGCCCCGGCACCTTCTTGCCGGCGACCGTGACCAGCAGCAACCCGGACTTCGCGATTTCCGGTGGAACCTGTCTCGATCACGCCCCCGTGCCCGCCGGCCAGATTTGTTCGGTGATGGTGGTGCTCACGCCCAGCGTCGCCGGGCCGCTGACGTCCACCATGACCGTCGCCGAAGCCGGTTTCGGCGCGATCACCCTGACCGCTCATCTGACCGGGGCGGGCGGCGATCCGGCGCTGTTGGCCAAGCCGACGGCCGCCGCGTTCGGTTCGGTCGTCGTCGGCCAGCCGGCCCCGAACCCGCTCACCTTCGACATCACCAACATCTACGTCCAGCCGCTGGCCGTGTCGGCGGTGTCGGTCGGTGGCGCGAACGCCGCAGACTTCACCGTGGACGCCAGCGTCTGCCGGGCCGCAACGGCGATCCAGACGACGGTCGTTCAGGTGCCCGTCGCAGCCGCGTCGAATACAGCCCCGTCGAATACAGCCCCGCCGACCACGGCCCCGCCGCGGTCAGCTCCCACGCCGACCACGGTTGCGCCGCCGTCCTCGCCAACGCCTGTTTCGCCGACGACGCCGTCGGCCGGCGCGGCGACTCAGCCGCCGACACCCAGCGTGACTCCTCCGTCAGCAGACACGGCCGGCCAGTTGGCGGGTGGCACGACCGCTGGGAGCACGGCCTCGACCGCGCCCACCTCGACCGTGCCCACCCCGACGGTGCCCACCTCGACGGTGCCCACCTCGACGGCCGTGCCAGTGGCGACCGCGCCCACCCCGACCGTGCCTGCATCGACCGTGCCCACCTCCTCCGTGCCCACCTCGACCGTGGCTGCACCGACTGTGCCCACCTTGACTGTGCCTGCATCGACTGCGCCCATCTCGACCGTGCC
>JAYTRT010000177.1:0-2037 GCA_043746045.1 Actinomycetota bacterium
GGCGATGCATGATCCGGTCGCGCGAGCGAGAGCCCGCTTCGATGCCCGACCCGACACCTCGGCGTGGATGATCGACGCGTGCTGGGACGCCACCAGCACGAGTACCAGCGCATCGCCGCTCGACGGATTGCCGATCGCGGTCAAGTCGAACTACGCCGTTGCGGGTTTGCGCACGTTGGCCGGGTCTGCGGCACGAGACGACGGCACGGTCGCCGAGTTCGATTGCCCGGCGGTGGCGGCACTGCGCTCCGCCGGCGCCGTCATCGTCGGCACCCTCAACATGAACGAATTGGCATACGGGTTCACCGGCGTCAACCGCTGCTTCGGCGACGTCGCCAACCCGCACGACCCCGATCGCATGGCCGGAGGTTCGTCGAGCGCATCGGCTGCCATCGTCGGCGCAGGCGTGCTCGATGCCGCGCTCGGGACGGACACGAACGGATCGATACGAGTGCCGGCCGCACTGTGCGGCGTCTGGGGATTTCGGCCATCGAGCGGGACCGTGTCTGCCGAAGGAATCGTGCCGCTCGCCGAGACACTCGACGTCCCCGGACCGCTGGCCCGCAACGTCGAGCTGCTGATCGCGATCGCCAGCGCGCTCGGAGTCGACACCGCAGCCCCTGCTCGCCGGTCGCCCAGAATCGCGATGCTGCGTGGCTTCCCCGCGTACGGCGCACAGCCAGAAGTCGCCGCAGCCGTCGCGCGCGTCGCCAAGGTCCTCGGCGCCGGACGCACCGTCGAACTCGACTGGACCCCCGCAGCGCGCGCGGCGTCGCAGGTGCTGACCGGGTACGAGGCAGCGCGGAACCACCGCGCTCTGCTCGCCGAACAGACCGATCGATTGGAGCCCCTCACCCGAGCTCGGCTGCGCGCCGGCTTGGCGGTCGACGGCCGCTCGGCCGGGCGGGCGTTCGAGGTGCGGAATCGACTGAGAAGCGACCCGGATGGACTGTTCGACGGCGCCGACGTGATCGTCCTTCCGTCGGTGGCGATGACGGCGCCACGACGCGACACCGAGTTCATCGAGTTCGACGGCAAGCAAGAATCGGTGAACGCCGCGCTCGGTCGGTGCACGTCGCCGTTCTCGCTCGTCGGCGCTGCCGTCGTCTCGGTGCCGTTCAGCGAGCTCGACGACGACGGACTCCCCATCGGCGTACAACTCGTCGCCCGTCCCGGTCTCGACGCTCTCGTGCTGGCTCTCGCCCGGGTGCTCGAAGTCGATGGCATCGCCGCGGCACAGGTCACGTGATGGGCGACGAATCGAACATCGAAGCCGTCGCAGCTCGCTTCGCAGCGTACGAACGGGCCCTGATGGCCGATGAAACCGATACTCTCCGAGAATTCTTCTGGCCCGACGCAACCCGATACGGCACCGACGGAAACCAGCGCAGCGGCGGGGAGATCGACGCCGCTCGTCACCGTCCGCACGTGCCCGCCGACCGTGAACTCCACGGCACGCTGATCCGGTCCGCCGGGACCGACGGTGTGCTGACCGAGACCAAATTCACCCGGCGATCAACGGGCGCTGAGGGCCGCCAGACCCAGTTGTGGCTCGAACGCGGTGGTGAATGGAGAGTGCTCCACGCGCACGTGTCGATGCTGCCGGAGGATTGATCCTTCAGGTCAACGGTCGCCCGCGTGGGGCAATGACCTGCGCGAAAGGAGTTCGCTCGCCGCTCTCGCTGCTCCTTGCGTCTGCAGGATCGTCTGATTTCTGCTCAGGAGTATCCCGCGGGGCGCAGATGGGCAACCTGTCTGCACGTTTTGGCCCCGTGGGGCACTCTTGGGCGGGGCCTGCAGATCCCGTTCGAACGAAGGCCAGAACGCACCCGCCGGTCAACGGTCCCCGGTGTGGCGCTGTTCCTTGAACGGGTCGCCGTACATGTTGTACCCGTTGCGTTCCCAAAAGCCGGGGCTGTCGTCCTTGCGCACCTCGATACCACGGACCCACTTCGCGCTCTTCCAGAAGTAGAGGTGCGGCACCACGATCCGCACCGGGCCGCCGTGGATCGGCTCGATGTCCTCGCCCTCGAACTT
>JAYTRT010000178.1:0-2037 GCA_043746045.1 Actinomycetota bacterium
GAAGGGGTGGAGCTCATTGCGGAGTGCCTGCCACACGGGCAGGTCGAATCGACAGCCTCAATACGGGGCCCAGGCGACCAACACCAGCGCAATGACGACAGATGGAATTCGTTGCCGTCGATGTCGTCGAGCACGAGATCCGGCGCCTGTGCCGTGACCAGCGCGTGAGCACTCAGCGATTCGGGCCCCACTGCCCACAGTCCGTGGACCTCGTCGTGCACCGTTGCCATGCCAAGGCGGTCCGCGGTCGCGGCGAGGTCGAATTCGCCGGCCAGCGGGACGCACACATCGCCCTTGCACGCACCTTCGGGTTTGATCTGCCAGCCGGTTGCCGTTTGGAACGCCACAGCATCGAGATCGAGTCGATCGAGGATCATCGACCGATCGTACTCACACCGTGACGACCCTTACTGGACGAGCTCGATCAGAAGCGTGGCCGACACTGGGCGCGTGCCCCCGGCCAACGGTGTGATCGTGAGCCCGTTCGAATTTCCAGCTGGGTTCACAACGGCCAGGATCGAGTTGCTCGTGGTCGTGGTGACCAACGCCGTCGACGTGATCTGCGACGTGCCTGTTGCTCGCCCGACCACCGTGTACGCCAGGTCGGCGCTGTTGAGTGTGAGTACTAATTGGCCCGATTCCAATACGGGGACCTGGAAGGTGACCCTGTACACGCCGATGGCTGCCAGATCGAACGTACTGGGGCCCGTTCGCGCGATCTCCGACGACGTGCTCGGGCCATCCTGAGGAAACTGGACCGCTGAGCCAACCGCGACGGTCGACGGGTTGTCGGGGGGCATCAAGGCATAGAACTCGGCGGCGACCCCCGACCCCGCAGGGCCTTGAGGTCCGACAGCTCCTTGCACACCCTGTGGCCCGAGTAGGCCCGGGACGCCCTGCGGTCCGGGCAATCCGCCGACGCCTTGCGGCCCGGCCGGGCCAACATATCCTCGTGGACCAACGGCACCTGGGTTTGCCGCGATCAGGGCATCGACCTGGGCCTTGGTGTAGAAGTCGGCAAGGGGAACACTCGAGTAGTACCCGACGACATCGACGACGAGGTTCGTCGTGCCGGCAAAGTTGTAGAACGACACCTCACCCGACGAGGAGACGTTGACCGTGACTGCGTTGGCGACATCACCGCGTCCTGCTTCCCAGTTCAGATTCGACGCCAGTGGTCGATCGATACCAGCTCGATAGATCGTCAGGTAGGACGCTCCGCTGCGCTCCGAGGCAGTGACGTTGAGAACGAGGGTCGCTGCATCGGCCGGCAATGTGCAACGGCCATGCGCACCGATCACGCTCGTGGTGAAGGTCTCATCTCGGGTGAGGGGAGTCGACCGGGTGCCGACCGTGTCCGGGTCGGCCCGAGTGTCCAACAGTCTGCACGGAGTGGTTGCCACGAAGACGGCAGGCGTTGCGGGTGTGTCCCCACTCCCTGCGCTTGCACGCAACCATCCGCCTCCGCCGACCGTCACGGCGACGGCTGCACCGACGGCAGCCCAACGTGTTCGCAGGCCACGAGAGGTTGCGGCGCGGTCCTTCCGGTCGATCGACATGCGGTCATCCTGCCACGTAAAGTGGTGGACCACCCAGCGGTCAGCTGACCAGGCGCGAACCCGACGTCGTGTCGTCCGGGTCCGCGTCCACCTGGGGCTGATCACGCGGCGGAAGCAGACCCGCCTCCCGGCACAGCTGCGGCCAGGCCTTGGCAGACTCACGATCGACGTTGAACTTCTGCATCAACGCCTCGATCGGCCGTTGCCCGGCCCGCGTCGCCGCTGCGTACAACGCAGCGATCACGGCCAGGTCCGGCACGCTCTTTGCTGGTGGCCGCATGTTGGTGTCGACGCCAGGCTCGATGTTCGTGGTCATCCGCATTACGCAACCACCTCGAAGTCGACTCGGCAACCTGCTCTCCCCCGGCATCCGATCTCGTACGGCGATTCTCCCCTGGCAGGGAGTCCGCTGGCCGTTCGGATCTCGACGCCCGGCATCGGTACCGGGGGTCGATCCGAGCGCACTATCGCACCGGAT
>JAYTRT010000179.1:0-2034 GCA_043746045.1 Actinomycetota bacterium
AGCGAATCGACCGCCAGCGATCCGAAACACGACATCGAGGCCTGCTACGCAGCCCACGCCCCGATCGTGATGCGATACGTCAGTCGGATCTGTGGCAAAGAGCACAGCTTCGACGTGACGCAGGATGTGTTCGCGGCGTTCTGGAACAGCCCGACTGCATTCGACCCAGATCGCGGATCGATCCAGTCCCTTCTCCTGACGATCGCTCACCGACGGGCAATCGACGTCGCCCGCCAGAACACGTCACGCACATGGCGCGACCACCGGTACGCCTCCGTGACCTCCGACGCCATCTCCGCTGTCGACTCGGACATGCTGCGTTTCGAACTTGCCGACGAGGTCAAGCGCGCGCTCGAAAAGCTTCGTCCGGAGCTTCAGCAGCCGATCCGGATGGCCTACTTCGACGGGTGCACATACCAGCAGGTGGCCGTTCGATTGAACCTGCCGGAAGGCACCGTCAAATCACGGATCCGTACCGGATTCGCGCAGTTGCGGATCTTGCTCGAGCAGTATTCGCCTCAGCCCGTATCCGCGTGAGTTCGTACCCCGGGCATCAGCCGGGGATCGATTGCGGGAACGAGAACACGTTGCCCGGATCGACGGCTCGCTTGATCCTTTGCAACCGTGCCAGGTTCGAGCCGTAGTACGCAGTTGCCCAGTCGTCTCGCTCCGGATCGGCATAGTTCTGATACGCCTCGCCGTTGCTGAACGGTTCGAGGGCCAGTCGCGTCGCCTTCACCCCGGCCCGATCGGCGTCACCGTTGCCGCTGCCGTAGAACGACGCGTACTGCGCCGAGCAGAACGCCGTTCGGTGAACGAACGCTGTGGCGTCGGCGGGCACTCGATTGATCGCTCCGCCGTACGCATCGAATTGGATCGTCGCCGAACGATTGCCAACGGTGGAGCGATGGTCCTCGATCATCGACATCGCTGTCGCAATGGCAGCGGGCGCCAGCGGCTCGCCGTAGTAGTGCGACGAAGCAGCGAATGGCGTCGGCCGGGCGAGGGTTCCACCGACGCTGATGCCGGTGCTGTGACACGCAGCCACCGAGGTGTGCGAGCAGCCCGCTTCGAGCATCAACGCGTCGATGTACGTTCGTCGAGTCACGTTCTTGCTCGTCGGGTTCCCGGGAAGCGACGCGAGCAGCGCCGAGATCTCGGTCGGCGGCCCGAGGTGCAGCCCGGCGATCACCAGTTGAGGGGTCCCTTCCAGACGGGCCAGCGACGTCGTGGAATCGGGAAGCGTCGGAACCCAATCGACCCAAGCTGCAAGGGCAGCGGCGGCCCCGGACCAAGAATATTTCACCGTGTAGGTGGTCGCATCCTGCGGCACAGCATGGACATCGAAGGTGAAGCTCGTGACGACCCCGAAGCTTCCGCCTCCACCTCCCCGACAGGCCCAGTAGAGATCGGCGTCGGTCGACGCATCACACTGATGGACGGCCCCATCGGCCGTGACGATCTCGACGGCGCGCATCTGATCGCACGTCAATCCGAATGCCCGGCCGGTCAGCCCGTGGCCTCCACCGAGGGTCAGCCCGGCGATACCGACCGTCGGACAACTCCCGGCTGCGATCGCCACGCCGCTCTGCGCCAACGCCGAGTAGACATCGATCAGTGCAGCCCCAGCGCCGACCACAGCCGTACCGGACGGTGCGTCGAAGAGGACGCCGGCGATACTGCGCACATCGATGACGATCCCGGGACAACTGGACCAACCGCAATAAGAATGGCCTCCGCTGCGAACTGTGAACGGCAGTCCCTGAGCGCTTGCGAAACTGATCGCCAATGCGGCATCGTGGGCATCCTGCACGACCACGACCGCCGCCGGCCGGATGTTGTCGAAGCTGGTGTTCTGCACGAATCGCGTGGCGTCGTAGGTCGGGTCACCGGGGCGGACGACGCGGCCGTGGATCATCGCGGCGAGCTCGTCGAGGCTGGCCGGCACAGACGGAGGGGGAACCGTCTCCGGGAGCGTCGTTGTCGCCAGTTCTGTTGTTGGTGGCACGGTCGTTGGGGGCACGGTCGTTGGGG
>JAYTRT010000180.1:0-2033 GCA_043746045.1 Actinomycetota bacterium
CTCATCGTCCCGTATTGCGCCACCCGACCGACATCGTTGCGAGCCAGGTCGACCAGCATGATGTGCTCGGCGACCTCCTTCGGGTTCTCTCTCAACTCGCCGGCCAGACGGCGATCGTGGTCCTCGTCGCGGCCACGACGGCGCGTCCCGGCGATGGGACGCGACGTCACGCGGCCCTGCCGCAGAACCACCATCGGCTCCGGCGACGACCCGACGATGGTGATCTCCGGATGGCGGAGGAAATACATGTACGGGCTGGGATTGATCTGACGGAGAACGCGATACACGTCGAACGGGTCGGCCTGCAGATCGACGTCGAACCGCTGGGCCAGCACGACCTGGAAGATGTCTCCGGCGCGGATGTGCTCCTTGGCCACCTCGACTGCCTGCTGGTACATCCCGTGCGACATCGACGATTTCGTCTCGGGCAGCTCGTCACCGACCTCGGGCGGGGCAACCGCGACATACGGCAACGGGCGGCCGAGATCTTCGACAGCCTGGGCCACACGAACGGTCGCCTGGTCGTAGGCCTCGTCCAGGTCAGCTGTCGACAATCCGAGCACGGGTACGTTCTCGATCAGGTACACACGTTGGCGCCAGTGATCGAACGCGGCCAGCGAGCCGATCACACTCATCACGGCGTCGGGCATTCCGACGTCGTCGTCGGGCACATCCGGCAGGTTCTCCACTTCGCGGATCACGTCATAGCCGAGGAAGCCCATCAGCCCACCTTGCAACGGAGGCAACTCGGCGAACACCGGAGCCCGGTACGCAGCGAGGATCGCCTCCATCGCCGCCAACATGCCCTGGTCGAGCGGTACACCCTCGGGCAGTGATCCGTCGACGGCGATCATGCCGTCCCGGAGTGTCATCGATGCCCGCGGGTGGCGTCCGACGAACGAATACCGGCTCCACCGTTCCGCGTGTTCCACCGATTCGAGCAGAAATCCATCGCCGTCGCCGACGAGTTTGGCGTAGGCGGCAACGGGCGTCTCGAGGTCGGCGAGCAGCTCGGTCCAGACGAGCAGGACCGTGTGTTCGGCGGCGAGCGCGTGAAACTCCTCCCGCGTCGGCCGTAGCCGGAAATCGGACATCGACTCAGCCCTCTGCGGCGGATGCTTCGGATGGCCCGAAGCGTCGATAGAAGCAGCTGTAGGCGCCGGTGTGGCACGCGCCCTGACCCTCCTGCTCGACCAGGAACAGTAGTGTGTCGGCGTCGCAGTCGTAGTACGCCTCCCGCACGAACTGGCGGTCGCCACTCGTGTCACCCTTGCGCCAGATCTCTTGCCGGCTGCGGCTCCAGTAGACCATCCGACCTTCGGCGAAGGTCATCCGCAGCGTTTCGGCATTCATCCACGCGACCATCAACACGTCCCTCGTGGCAATGTCCTGGGCAATGGCTGGAACGAGGCCCGCTGCGTCGAACGTGACGCCGTCGAGCTGTTCGGGTGTCGCATCGATGCGGACTCCGGTTGGCATGCAGACCATGATACGAGCGGCGCACCGACCGACCGCTGTCGATTCACACCGGGGGTGGCCTACAGGTAGAGACCGGTGTTGCCCTCGACGCGCGAAGCAGCCACGGCATGCAGGTCGCGTTCGCGAAGCATGATGTAGTCCTTGCCACCGACCTCGACCTCGTAGCGGTCCTCCGGGCTGAACAGCACCCGGTCACCGACTTCGGCACTACGCACGTTCTGACCGAGAGCGACGACCTCTGCCCACACCAATCGCTTCGAGATCTGCGCTGTCGCCGGGATCACGATGCCACCCATCGACCGCCGTTCACCCTCGCGGTCCGGAATGTGGACGAGCAACCGATCGTTGAGCATCTTGATCGGGAGCTTCTCGTCGGTGGCCACGAACGGGCACGGTACCGTCTGGTCGATGCCGATTGAAACTGTGATGATCGACGCACTCGACGGCGTTCGACTACGAGCTGATCTCGCTCGTGTCGATGCTCCCGTCGGCGGCGTGGTGCTGACTCATCCGCACCCACTGTTCGGCGGCGACCGCTTCAATCCGATCATCGA
>JAYTRT010000181.1:0-2032 GCA_043746045.1 Actinomycetota bacterium
GATTGCTCGGCTGGAGATGTCCGTGTCGGACACTTGGAACGTCATGCCGACCGTGAACGACAGGTACGCGAAATCCAGGTAGTCCGGATGGTCCTCGTCGGGGAAGTCGACACCTCCGTTCGGATCTGTGTAGTACAGGTGGGCGTAGCGGAGGGTGAAGATCGTGTGCACGGTCACCCACGAGATGCCGACTGTGAGCACCGCGATGCATGTCATTGTCGCCTTCAGTGCGCCAGACGTCTGCTTCACCGCGATCAGCGTCAGAATCACGCCGACCAAGCTGACCACGCTGGCAGCAAGCACGATCAGATCGCCGTTGGCCCGGCTCATGTCTTCTCGGGAGGCGGCCGCTTCGGTCATCTCGCCGTCCAATGCCGGAAGAACCACCCACAGCGACAGCACCATGACGAGCGCAGCCGCATCCCATCCACTGAGCACCGCTGCCTGCCACGGAAGGACGAACGCCGTGGCCGCTCCGACAACGGCGCCCAGCACTGCACCGATCATCAGGCGTTGGCGCTGGGACAGATGCAGTGCTCCAGATCGACCGCGACCCAGTTGTGTGCGATGCGGTTTGTTCACCTCCGGATCGTAGGTTGGGCTCGACTGGCTGGCGCACATCGGGACGACCCGAACAGACTGGTCCCGATAACGTCGGCGCGATGTCAGAGCACCAGCCGGTCGATACACAGCGCGTCGAACGTGCCATCCGCGAATTGCTCGCTGCGGTCGGCGAGGACCCTGAGCGCGACGGTCTGATCGAGACACCTGCACGGGTCGCGCGGTCGTATGTGGAACTGCTGTCCGGATATCAACAGGACCCGGGGGATCATCTCGAGCGGCAGTTCGAGGTCAACCACAACGAAATGGTCATCGTCAAAGACATTCCGTTCTCGTCGCTGTGCGAACACCACATGCTGCCGTTCATCGGGCGTGCGCATGTGTGCTACATCCCCGGCCCTGGTGGCCGGGTGTGCGGTCTGTCGAAGATGGCGCGCCTCGTCGAGGGCTACGCTCGCCGGTTGCAGGTGCAGGAGCGACTGACCGGGCAGATCGCCGACGATCTCGTGAACCGGCTCGGAGCAGCCGGCGCGATGGTGGTCGTCACGGCTGAGCACCTGTGCATGACCATCCGGGGTGTTCGTGTCCCTGGTTCCGTGACGACGACGTCAGCGGTGCGCGGCCTGCTCAAGCATCAGCCATCCACCAGGGCCGAAGCATTGAACCTGCTCGGTCATTGAACCTGCTCGGTCATCGAGGCTGCCCGGTCATCGAGGTCGTCAGATCGCCAGCGGATATCTGCCGGCGACGAAGCGTTCGGCCATGATGGCCATCAGCTTCCAGTAGCCATCGGTGGCTGGAACGAGGTCCGCCGCGCTGCATCCGCGATGATGCACAGCTCCGTTCCTACCGAGTTCATCACACGTGACGAGGGCGGTCGGATCGGCGAGGACCTGCAACAACGCCGACGTCTCGATCTCGACCATGCCGTCGACATCGCACAGCTCGATATCGAACGCGTCGAGCGGCAGGTCGAGGGGGAGCAGGAAGGCGTGCACGATCTCTCGATTCCGACCCTCGCCGGAGTCGTCCACCATCAGCCGACGGCCGAGCGGGATCAACTGTTCGGCCATCGCCGACACCCCGATCTCCTCGGCCATTTCTCGAACGCCGTCTACTGGCCGTTCGCCGCTCTTCAGGTGGCCTGTGGTGGACAGGTCGAGCAGACCAGCGAACGACCTGGCCGTGCTCGGACGACGCTGCAGCAGCACTCGCGCCGGCGCTTCGGTTCGGACGACGAGACAGTGGAAGACCTGGTGCCACATGCCAAGCCGATGCACATCGCGACGCGTGAAGGGGCCGAGCGGACGGAGCCCGTCGTCGAACGCGTCCAGCTGTTCGTCGGGATCGCTCATCAGGCGCAACCCTACGTTCAGGCACCGTCGGACCGCCACAGCGAACCGGCGGGAGGAGGCGGCATCGAGTCGGGCGGGCGCTGTGCCGTGGCCTCCCTCGTCTACGTTGTATCCGG
>JAYTRT010000182.1:0-2030 GCA_043746045.1 Actinomycetota bacterium
GTCAGGAGGGCGTCGCCTTCGGCCGCGGAACGACCACCGTGCGGCTGGGAAAGAACGATGTCGACGTTCTGTCCCGGGGCGCCGAGGGTGATCCAGCGGAACTCTCCGGCCGTGACATCGTTGCGAACCTGGAGGCCGAGCGCATCGCGGTAGAACCCCAGCGCGACCTCCGGGTCGTGGACGGGTATGAACATGGTGGAAACGGTCACAGTCATGCGATCACCGTAGGAGACCGACCGATGGTCTGCTTCTCCGATCCTGCTCGGTGTTCGGGCGACCGTGAATTCAGACCGTGAGTTCAGACCGTGAGTTCAGACCGTGACCGTCGGACGTCGAGGTCGTGTTGCGACCTTGCTGACGCACGCCGGAACAACTTCGAGGTTGCGGTGGTCGTGCCCGCGATACTGCGACGGCGTCTCGCCGACGATCTCGGTGAAGCGCGAGCTGAACGAGCCGAGCGACGTACAAC
Organism: Actinomycetota bacterium; assembly: GCA_043746045.1. Taxonomy (GTDB): domain Bacteria; phylum Actinomycetota; class Acidimicrobiia; order Acidimicrobiales; family Ilumatobacteraceae; genus WLMZ01. The sequence continues at coordinate 470 of JAYTRT010000182.1, forward strand.
CAACGGTGACGCACGTATCGGTGACCGACATCGCCTGCCGCAGAAGGGCCTTGGCGCGCTCGATCCGTCGTGTCATCAGATACCAGTACGGCGTTTCGCCGTAGGCCGAACGGAACTTGCGCGAGAAGTGTGCGGTCGACATCAGCGCGGTACGCGCCATCGCCGGGACATCGAGCGGCTGCGCATAGTCCCGGTCGATCCGGTCGCGTGCTCGGCGCAGGTGCACCAGGTCGGCGATCTCCTCGGGCGTCATGGCGAGGACGGTACCGGAATCGATCTGTCAGATGCGGGACGTGATGATTTCGCCCGTCAGTCGATTTCGGTAACGGCGGTGCGTGGCCATGCCCGGATCAGTCACGATGAAATCATCGAGCGCCGACCCGTCGCCGAGTATGCCCACGTCCACCGGTTCCCAGTCGCCCATGTCGAAAACGCTCACCGACGCAACATAGGCGAATGCGGATGTGGTGGGAATGAACCGGCGAACCGACCCGACCGGCTCAGCGTGATCGAGCGGTGGGGAGTCCGCCGTCGGCAAGTGCTTCGATGAGGGCGGCGTGGTCCCGATCTGTCTGCGCCGCGTACGTGACGGCATAGGCGGTGACTGCTTTGGTGAACGCTCGTCCCTTGCCGATGTACCCGGCGATCTGTGATGGATGGTTGCTTCGGGCGTGAGCGCGCGCCAACGCTGCGCCACAGAGCTCCGAGTATCGAGAGAGCACCCGGACGCCGACGCCGACCAGATCGAGGCCGCCTTTCCGGTCCCAGAGTTGACGCACGTACAGATCGATCTCGCCGTCGCGGGCCCAGCCGAGCATCGGGTCGGTCGCAGATTGGAGGAGGCGTTGGCCGTCGACGACCCGCGCTGCGTTGTTCATCACGGGCCTGATATCGACGTGGGTTTCGAGCGCTGGAGGAAGCGCCTGCTTGACCTGCAGAAACAACGGCTCGTGATCGGCCGCAGCTTCGAGCAGGACGAGATAGCTGCGGGTGCCGACGCTTCCGACGCCGACCGTCTTGCGCGCCGCGTCGACGAACGCGAACCGGTCGAGCAGAACTCGCCTGTCCGGCGGCAGCGTCGAACGGTAGTGATCATGGAACGCCCGAAGCCGACCGAGCTCCTCGGCGTCATGGCAGTGTTCGATCAGCGGTGGATCATCGGCGATCATCCTGCGGCCATGCACTTCGGTGGTGAGCTGGTCGAACGCCGTGAGGTTCGTTCGCGTCGCGGTCCCGGCCAGTTTTCGGGCGACGGCCTTGCTCGTGTGCCACGTCGCCGGGTCGCCGATCAGTGCATCGACGTCGATCGCCGAGTACCAGACATCGAGCGTGGACCGGGCCGCGAGTTCGGTGATCTTGTCGCAGTACGCGCGCAGTGCTGCCGCAGCGAGGCCCGTCGCCGTGCCGTCCATCCCTTGGCCGCGCCCGGCCACGACGCAGCTGGCAGCGAGCCGCTTGACGTCCCACTCGAAGGATCCGGGAACGGTCTCGTCGAAGTCGTTGACATCGAAGACCACCCTGCGCTCCGGCGTCGCGAAGACACCGAAGTTCGCGACATGCG
>JAYTRT010000183.1:0-6497 GCA_043746045.1 Actinomycetota bacterium
CGTTCACCAGGGCCGCGAAGCGTGCCGAGTGGATCATGCACGTCGAACCGCTGGCCGTGTTCGAAGTCGACGAGGATGCCGGCGAGGGAAACGGTCGAGTCACCATCCACGAGCGAATCCAGTTCAGCGACGGGACAGCAACATCGGTGATCGGCACCTACCACGACCGGTACATCCGCAGTCGCTCCGGCTGGCAGTTCGCGGAACGTCGGCTTCATGTCGCCGACAGCCAGCCGAACCTCTGACAGCACGTTCGAACGGAAGCTACGGACGGATTTCGTAGAAGGCATTGGTCGGGTTGTCGACTGCGAGCTTACGGAACCGGGTGAACCCGGCCGCCTCGGCCATGGTGCGGGCCGTGGTCTCGCTGAGGCCCAGCGTGCCGAGACCAGCCCCGTCCGGCGCGGACATCGCCGACGACATGCACGACAGCACGCTGATTCCGTACATCAACGAGGCCATCGGATTCTTCGTCGCGTTGTCGACGAACGAGTCATGAGCCTTGATGTCGACGAGCAACCACGTGCCGTCCGGCGCGATTGCCTGCCGGAGTGAACCCATCATCTGCTGAGGATGCGTCATGTCGTGAATGCAGTCGAACGTGGTGATCAGGTCGAGCGATTGATCGGCCGGCAGTGGCGTCTGGCGGGGGTCGGCGAACCGTGCATTGAGAGCGCCCGAAGCCGCGAGTTTGGTCGCCGCCCGGTCGAGCGCGAACGCCGAGATGTCGTAGCCCGTGAACGTGCTGTTCGGAAAGCGGCTGGCCATCAGCAGCAACGCTCCCCCTGCGCCGCAACCGACATCGGCGACGCGCGCCCCTGCGTCGAGCCGCTCGACAACACCGTCCAGCGCCGGCAGCACCACCGGCAACAGGTTGGCGTTGCTCCAGGGTTCGAAGCTGCGCTCGATGCCGACGGCTCCCTCGCAGCCGTGACTGTCGTAGTCGTGACCGAGCCCGGTTCGGAAGCTCTCCGGCATGTCGTCGAGGGTCCGCATCGTCTGCGGTAGACGATGGAACATGCCCATCCCGTAAGACGGATGTGTCGAGTCGGCGAGAACCGCTGCCGCTTCCGGACTCAGCGAGAACCGCTCCTGCTCGTCGGCGATGATCAGGCGCGCCGATGCCTGGTTGTAGGCCCACTCGCGCACCCATCGTTCGTGCAGGCCGGTGGCCTCAGCCAATTCCCGACTGGTCATCGGACCGTCGGCTGCGCGCATCGCGACATACATGCCGAGGCGGTCGCCGAGGTGAACCATGCCCGAGGTCACGGCGCCCTCGAGCTTGGAGAACAGCTGGAACGAGAACATCGCCAGTTTGTCGGGGTCGATTGGTTCGGGCATGTTCGGTCAGCGGGTCCTGTCGGTCGGGGCGAGGTGCTCGACATCAGCCAGTCGAGTCAGCGCGAACGTGAATCCGTCGCCGAGTTGTAGCGCCTCGAGGCGGGTGATCGAGGCGTGGCCGAGCACGAAGCGGTCCCACTCCCACGGCGTTGGTTCGAGACCGAGCAGGTAGCTGATCACCGCCGAATTCGTACCGGCATGGGCGACGAGACAGACACGCATGTCGGGCACCTCGATCTGCCAGACCGGGAGCTCACCGGCGACGCGGACGATGCCCCGTTCGGCCAGGAAGTTCTGGCAACCGGCACGGATCCGGGCGATGAAATCGCGGTTCGGCTCGCCGCCCAGGTCGGCGAGGCCGTTCCACCGTTCGACAGACGGGCGGCGACGCTCCTCCGCGAATGCAAAGTCCGCCTTCTCACGCGGCGTGCCCTGCCAAACCGGGCTGCGGATCTCGGTCAGCCATGGCTCGATCACCTGGTCGCGACCGTACCGTCCGTACAACGGGGCGGCTGTTTCCCGAGCCCGCTCGAGCGGCGATACCAGGATCTCGTCGAACTCCTCGTCGGCCAACGCCTCGGCCATGTGCGCGGCTTGACGTCGCCCGCGTTCGGTCAGCCGCGGATGATCGATGTTCAAGCCGTCGATCACCCACTCGGGTTCGCCGTGTCGCACCAGAACGATCTCCATCTGCCGAGACGCTAACCGGCGCCGCCACGCGCGCAGCTAGCGTCGCTGACGTGAACCCGGACCCTTCCACCGACCGAGCCGTTCACCGTGCCGATTGGTATCCGGACCCCACCAAACGGTTCGAGTTCCGCTATCACAACGGCCAGGCGTGGACGGGCGACGTGTCGGTCGACGGCAACCGATTCCTCGACCCGCTGCCCAGCGCGCGCGACACAGCCGTCATCACGCGCCGCGAATTCGTCGGGCCCGACGTTCGTGGACCCGGCCCCAGACCTGACGCCGACGGACCTCAGCAGCGGTTGGAGCCGATCGGCGCATCGCTCGCCGCATTCGTGCTCGGTGTCGCCTCGATCCTCGTCGGATGGGTGCCCTTCCTGGGGGTGCTCGCCGGCATCGGCGCAATCGTCGGCCTGATCCTCGGCGTCCGAGCACTCCGACGGGACGTTGCGATCCGGCGCGAGGGCGGCCAGAACCATCGCGGACATGGCTATGCGCTGACCGGTGTGATCCTTGCCCCGTTCGGTCTCGTCCTGGCCGGCGTCGGCGTCTGGTTGAGTGTGGTGACGTTGCGAGAGGTCGACCGGTTCACCAACGTCGGCGCATACCGCACCGACATTCGGACGTGCGCTGTCGAAGCCGGCTCAGCACAGGCCAAGGGCACGATCACCAACGACACGAACACTCGCCGCTCCTATCACTTCGTGGTCGAATTCGATCGCACGGGAACGTCGACACGCCTCGCGTCGGCTGACGTCACGGTCGACGATGTCGAGGCAGGCGTGGCGGCGGCGTGGACGGCGGCGGCCGCCGTGAGCGTCGCACAGGTCGATTGCACAGTCCGTGATGTGACCGGACCGGTTCCCTTCGGTCAGAAGTGACCCTCAGGGGGCGGGCGTGTCGGATGCAGCCAGCGTGCTCGAGGTAATGCCGGCTGAGACCGACGTGCTCGACGCAGCACTGGCCACCCCCGAGGTGCTCGATGGGGCACTATCACCACAATCGAGGTCGCCGTACGCGCGCAGCTGGTCGAGCGAGGCCTGGACCGCTGCGCTGTTGATCGTCGTGTACTGCTCGACAGCGGCAGGGTCCGCCGACAGCTTGGTCAGGTCGTAGCCGTACTTCGCGAACAGGCCATCGAGTTGACCGAGGAATGCGCTCGCAACGGTCACATCCTTGACGATGTCGGTGGGAGCGCGTTGCTGCAACGTGTTCGCCTGTGAGACGAGCCGCTTCACAGCCGCCTCGGTCTTGGCGGGATCACCGGAGGTGACATCGGTGTCGAGCGAGTCGTTGGAAACCCGGAACGCGATGAGGAGCACGCAGAACGTCTGCTTCGGATCCGACGATGCCGTTTGCAGCGACGTTCCCGAGCACGACGATGCCGTGAACCCGAGTGCGAGGGTGCAGGCCACGGTCAGCGACAACATCGACGCGAGAGACCGGGCGCGCATGGCAGCACCATAACCTCGATCGGCACACGTCAGGCGTCGCTGGACGTGGACGAGACCCATGCGGCGAACAGTTCTGCGTATCGCCCTCCGGCTGCGACCAACTCGTCGTGATGACCGTCTTCGAGCAGCCGGCCGCCTTCGAGGACCAGCACTCGATCGGCGCGCATCGCGGTGGAGAGACGATGGGCGATCGCGATCGTCGTCCGTCCCTCGGCCAGTCGTTCCAGTGCCCGAGACATGCGGACCTCGGTCAACGCGTCGACCGACGACGTCGCTTCGTCGAGGATCAGCACGTCAGGATCGGCAACCGACGCACGCAACAGCGCAACGAGTTGGCGTTCGCCCGCCGACATCTGAGCGCCACGTTCGCCGACCTGGGTCAAGAGTCCGTCCGGCAGTGACGCCAACCAGTCCTCGAGATCGAGAGCGAACACCGCCCGTTCGAGGTCATCCAGCGACGTACCCGGTTTGGCGAATCCGAGATTGGCAGCAATGGTGTCGTCGAACAGGAACGGCTCCTGGGGCACGACGACGAGTCGCTGGCGCAGTTCGTCGTTCGACACGAACGTGAGTGGTACCCCGCCGAGCGCGATCTGGCCGGCGACCGGGTCGGCGAACCGGGCCAACAGCCGGCCGAGCGTCGTTTTGCCCGAACCCGTCGAGCCGACCAGGGCCACCTGCTGACCGGCGGGAATGACGGCCGACACCCCGATCAACACCGGTTCGTCGTCGTCGACCTCGCCTCGGGTCTTGTACTGGAACGTGACGTCGTTGATGTGGATCGACAACGGTCCGGCCGGGAGCGCCCGCGGGGCGGTGGGCTGCGGTGGACCTGTCGGGAGGTCGAGGATGCCGAGCAGTCGACGCATCCCTGCCACGGCCGTCTGAGTCTGGTCGAGCACCTCCGTGAACTCGGCGATCGGTTCGAGGAAGCGGTAGGTCAGGAAGATGAATCCGACCAACGCCCCGGCCGTGAGGCCCCCGGCCGTCCCGCGTGCGACACCGACGCCGACCACCGCAGACACGGTGAGGGCACTGAACACCTCGCCCGAGGGAAACAGGAAGGCGCCGATCGTGCCGGCCCGAACGAATGCATCGCCGCGCTGCTTGGCGACGGCCTGCGCCCGGCCGGCCAACACGGGTCCGGCGCGGTAGGCCCGCAGTGTCTCGGCTCCGGTGACGACTTCGGTGATCGCGCCGAGCATCTCCGAATTGCGCGATCGTGCTGTGTCGTAGGCCGCGCCGAGGTGGCGTTGCACGACACGCAGCACCCAGACGAGCGGCATCCCGACGGCAAACGCGATCAGTGCCAGCAGCCAGTTGTACGACAACATGACCCCCGCGACGATGAGCATCAGAGCACCATCGAGCAACCACGCCAGACCACCCCACTGGAAGAACTCGGCGAGCGTCTCGACATCCGAGGTCACCCGAGCCACGAGTGCGCCGCGTCGTTCTTCACTGTGATCGGCCAGGCTCAGTTTGTGGATGTGCGAGATGACCCGGACGCGCAGGTCGTACAAGGCTCCCTCACTCCGCCGGCCGAGTCTGCGCACTGCTGCACGCTGGGCCACCGATCCGACGAGGATCGCGACGGCGGAGATGATGCACAGCATCGTCACGAAACCGATCCGCACACCATCGGACGTGAAGCCATGGTCGATCGCCTGCTGAACCGTGATGGGGATCACCACGCGACCAGCGGCACCGATCACGGCGAAGCCGAGCGTCAGTCCGAACCCCTGGCGCAGCCGGGGGGCCTCCTGCACGCCCCGACTGAGGATCCGTGCGGCACCGAGACGGCCGCCGAACTCTTCGTCCTCCATCACTCACCACCAGTCGGGATCACGGTCGTCGACCCGCCGCGGTCCAACTCGAACGCTTCCATGATGGACCGGTAGGTGTCGTTCGTCTGCAGGAGGTCGATGTGGGTTCCGGTCGCCTCGATCCGCGCCTCGTTGAGGAACACGACGCTGTCGGCGAGCGCGATGGTGCTCGGGCGCGAGGCCACGATCAAGACGGTGGCATCACTCAGTGCGCTGCGCAACCGGGCGACGACACGAGCCTCGGTCGCCGGGTCCAACGCCGATGTCGTGTCATCCATCAGGAGCAGCGCTGGCCGCCGGACGAGCGCCCGAGCCAAGGCGACCCGCTGGCGTTGTCCGCCGCTCAGACTGACGCCTCGTTCGCCGACCTCGGTGGCCAACTGCTTGGGAAGGTCTTCGACGAAGTCACGCCCCTCGGCGGTGTCCAATGCTGCCCAGATCTCGTCGTCGTCGAACGGGAATCCGAATGCAATGTTCTCGCGCAACGAGGCTGCCAGCAGAAAGGCTTCCTGCAGGACGATCGCCCGTTCGCCGTCCACGGCGACACTGCCTGACGTGGGAGGAATCAGTCCTGCGGCGAGACGCAGCAGTGTTGTCTTGCCGCTGCCGGTCGTACCGACGAGCGCGACCGTGCTGCCCTTGGCCACGGACATCTGGATCCCGCTCAGCACCGGACGGCCCGGTTCGAACTCGTACGTCACGTCGCCGAAAGACAGACCGACGCCTCGAGCCGGCACACCGATGCTCAGTTCAGGATCGGCAGCGATCGGAGCATCGAGCACCTCGCGCACGCGGTTCCATCCGGCGATCGAGTGCGGCAGCGCGGACAGTGCAAAACCGATCAGACGGAGCGGGAACACGAGCAGCGTGAACATGTAGATCATGCTGGAGAGGTCGCCGATGGTGACAGCCCCTGACCGGATCCTGTAGGCACCGAAGAGGACGAGACCGACGTTTGCCAGAGCAGGGATCGCATCCAGCACCGCGTCGAAACTGCCCTTCATCAACACCGCCGACGTTCGAGCCTCGCGCAACCGGCCGGCGATGACCGAGAGCCGTTCGGTCTCGCGCGCCTCGGCGCCGAACGCCTTCACCACCTGGACACCCTCGAAGCTCTCGTGGACGGCGGCCGAGAGGTCGCCGAGATGATCCTGGGCCTCGGTGTAGAACCGGTCGACTCGATTCTGGT
>JAYTRT010000184.1:0-2023 GCA_043746045.1 Actinomycetota bacterium
GAGCCGACCGGCCAGAGCGATCGTTCCGTTGCGCTCGATCCACACATCGCCGCCGTTGTTGACCATGATCTCGTTCACGAGGGGGTCGGCAAGGAACCGTTGCAGCGGCCCCAGACCCTGGATCTGGGCGACCGCACCGAGGGCGACGATGTCGATTTCGGTGGCCGTGCCGAGTGGCATCAGCTCGCGTGCGGTGTCGTGTGCACGGGCGGACAGGGAGACGGCGGAGGTCGAGGCGGCGAGCTGCGCGCAGACGGCGGCGATGATCTGATCGGTGTTCATTCGACGTCGTCCCGAAGCGCCAGTGTGCGCAGCGACGTCGACAACGTTCGTGGCAGGCGCGCTGCGAGCAGTCCGGCATCGACGGCGCGGGCGACCGCAGGATCCAGGCTGATCTCTGCGACGATCGGAGCGTGCACGGCGTAGGCGACGTCCTGGGCGCGCAGGGCACGGCCGGGTTCGTGCAGGACGACGACGCCGGTTGGCGAGTAGTCGCTGGCGGCCGCGCGTCGCAGAGCGAGGTAGCACGGGCGGGTGATCAGGATCCGTTGCTGGGCGTTGGTGAAGAGGCCGGTCGGTACCGAGCCGGTACCAGCATCGACGAACGTGGGCGCGGATCGCTCGGCCAGGAACCGTCCGAGCTGATGCCAGCGTTCGTCGTCGAGATCGTTCTCGGCCGAGCCACGCGGCACGAGCCGCAGACCCTCAGCTGCGGTGAGGCCGAGAGCCTCGACGGCGTTCGGCGTTGCGGTGGCCGACGCGACCCAGTCGCGCACGCCGGGCCCCGCAGGTTCGGCGATTCCCAGCGCGGCCGGAGCGTCACCGGCGAGATCGATCAGCCACGCATCGCGGCCGGCCGCCGCGATCAACGCAAGCGCGCAGGCCACCACCGTTGTTCCACTGCCACCCTTCGCGGCCCAGCAAACAGTGAGCACACTCCACCCCCGGACACGGGCTGCCACATCGAGCAGACGACCGTCACGATGATTCGACGGGGGGAAGGTCTGTTGGCAACCTATCGAGCGGGCGGGGGCGCACCAACGCCGGCGGTGAGCTTGGTGGGCAACCGATGTCGACGGGCGGATCGACCGAGGTCATCGGCCACGATCATCGCGGCGCGCTGATCAGCGAGATCAGTCGAGCAGTACGGCTGAATTCAGGATTTGATCTTCTTGGCGGCGAAAGCCAGAAGTCCGACGAGGCTGAGCAAGATCAAGATTTTTTTCATGCCGAAACACTAGACGACCGCCGTGACGGACCTGCTTTCGGCACCATCCTCCAGGTTGGGCGAAGCGGTCGATTCGCAACCCCCGCCGACTGACCGACGAGATGTAGTGTCAGCTCCGGAGGTGTCCGGGTGCCTGGTGGACTCCGCCGCCTTCAAAGCGGTTGGGACGAGTGATCCTCGTCCGGCGGGTTCGATTCCCGTCCACCTCCGCCAATTGACCTGGTGTTATGTCGTGAGATGGGGCAAATTGATCACGGATTGATCACGCAAATGACGACCGTTGACCCCCGGAGTATCATGAAGAACGTGAATCCGTACCTGACACCGGTGAGTTCGGTGAGGTTGCTCTTTGATCGGGCCGCCCACGCGGGCTGGCGCGCTCTGAATCGCACTCAGGTTGTGAAGCTGCTGTACCTCGTTGATCTCAATGCTGTCGATCAATGTGGCGGGCCGGTCACTGGCCTGGATTGGGATTGGGATTACCACGGCCCATTCGACAGCGCCGTGTATGCGGGTTTGGATGAACTGACCCGATCGGGTGCAGCCAAACTCGACAGCTACTCAGGTCAGTATTCCCAGTCGCGGTACACCTATCTGCCCGATCGGCCTCCCCGTTCTGAGGTGGATGCCCGACTCGTGAAGTTGTTCGATGAGACTATTGTTAGGTTCAAGCATTGGTCAGCGACGTCGCTGAAGAACTACTCGTACAGGACACCGCCTATGGAACGTGCACAGGTCGCTGGCGAACGATTTGTCCCCCTCGATCTGTACGCAGACACAGCGGTTGAGCGCGAG
>JAYTRT010000185.1:0-2020 GCA_043746045.1 Actinomycetota bacterium
TCGCTGGCCACCACGAAGTTGCCGTTCTTCAGAGGGAGAATGCCGACATCGCTGGGACTCGCGACGGTGCCGATGCTGTCAGTAGTGGACGAGCCGACGAGGCTGTTCGCAGCGCTGACCGCGCCGACCGTCGTTCCGTTGCCGTTGGCCCAGGTGACGGCCCCGGCGAAGGCGACGGCACCGTTGGCCCAGTGGGTGCTCGACACGACGTAGTTGCCATTGGCGAGTTCGACAACCGAGGGGGAGGTGCCACCCGAGCCGACGTTGTCGTTCGGATGCGTGCCGACGATGCTGTTCGTCGTCGAGATCGGGCCGAAGACCCCGTGGTCGCCGTCGCCCCAGGTGACAGCGCCGGCATTGTTCACCGCTCCATTGGCCCAGTACCGGTTCGCAGCGACGTAGTTGCCGTTGGCCAGCACCGTGATCTTGCTGCCGGTGAATTCATCGTTCTTCGTGGAGCCGAACAAACTGTTGGCCTCGCTGATCGGTCCGTTGAAGCCCGTCGTTCCATTGACCCACGTGACGGCACCCACGTCGACAACGCCGTTGTTGTCCCATTCGCTGCTGACGACGACGAAGTTGCCGTGGCCGACGGCGAACACGCCGTTCTCGCCGACGTGGTCGTTCGAGGTCGTGCCCGTCAACATGCTGATCAGTTGGTGGGTGGTCCCGCTGTACAGAGACACTTGACCGACACCGGTCCGGGTCGCACTCGCGTCGTAGTTCTCGTCCCTCAGCACGAAGTTGCCGTTCGACAGGACCAGTGCGTTCTGTCCGAAGTACTGACTGCCCGCTGGCCCGACGATGTCGATGGTGGACGCGCTCGGTGCAGCCAGCGCAATCTGATCGGCTGCAGCGACGACAGAAACCGCGGTCGCCGATCCGGCGAGAACGGCCGACGCTGCGGCGAGACGAATCGAGCGGGTGAGGCGAAGTCGCGCGAGCGACCCAGAAGGCCCATTGTTGTCATGTGGCCAGTAGGCCACGGCCGGTGTCGGCAGCGTCACGTACGTCATACTCCACTTCTCCGCTCCGCCGATGCGCACCAGGTGAGAGTCCGGTAAGTGCGCCGCCGCGCGGACTCTCGGCCCTGGCAGAATGTCGGCATGCCGATGCGCCAGGAGTGCAAGAACTTCGAGAGTCGCACCTACGGGAGTGGCGAGACCGTCCGTAAGTGCAACCTCGACCTCGCGCCGGATGCGCCATGGCGTTGCCCGGACAACTGCAAGGGATACGAGCGTCGTTTGGCCGATGCCGCGTGGGCGTACGGATCGCTCGCACCCCCGCCCACGCCGACCGAGCCGCCGGGCCTCGACGATGGGTCTGCCGCTGCCGTGCTCGACGAAGCCGAGGACTTCATCAACGAGATCGGCAAGCAGGTGATGGCCGAGATGCAGGCCGGCAAGCCACCGTTGCCGCCCGATGGTCGTGGTCTGCGTCGTTTCTTCAAGCGCCGCCGCTAACGGCTCTCGCCCGGTCGACGGGCCCTGGACCGTGGTCCGACCGGTTCAATTTCTCCTACGCCGGTAGTAGAATTCCAACGTGCCTGTGCTCACTTCTGACTCGTCTCTGCGAGACGCGGTGCGCAGCGTGGCGAAAGGCGACGCCGACGCTCGGTTGGCCGCCTTCGACCGCTTCGTCGCTGCTCCGCCGCCCACCCCACACGAGGAGATCTGGCGTTACAGCCGCATCTCCGAACTGGACCTGGACACGTTCGCCTTCGGCACGCTGACCACTACCATCACCGGTGCCGAGGTGGTTCTCGTCGACGACGGTGCCGTCGATCAATCGTTGTTCGACGAGCAGGGCGAACTCGATCTGTTCGCCGACCTGAATCGCTCGCTGATGTCCGCCATCCACCTCCGCGTCAAGCCGGGTGCGGTCATCGAGCAGCCGGTCGTGATCAACCACGAACTGACCACCGACGGCACAGCGTGTTTCCCGCGCCTCGTGATCGAGGCGGGTGAGGACAGCGAGATCACCGTGATCGAGCGGTTCACATCGTCGGATTCGGTGACGG
>JAYTRT010000186.1:0-6481 GCA_043746045.1 Actinomycetota bacterium
TTTTCAGTTACCAGGTCATGTAAAAGTTGACGAAATCTTGACTCAAGGGTCACCTCCACGCACTTGTTGCTGCGGTCGAAAGATGTAATGATCCTGCTCTCGATCGCCTTTACCAGGGGGAAGGCGATCTCGACGAAACAGGTGGAATCATGCAGGCTCTATCACTCAGGCGCACTCGCTCAGGCGCGCGATTTAGTGCAATCGCATTACTCAGTGTCGCGCTGGCCGTACCGGCGGTGGCAATCGTCCTACCGAAAGCGGTCCACGCTGCGCCCGGTGCCGGCCCCACAGCTGTGTACGACGCAATCGGGCCCGTCGTCGGAGGCAATGTCCCGAGCGAGGCGTTTCAGGCAACGCAGACGAGTGAGTTCGGGGACTGGGTCGGTTTGGCGGCCGGGCCTCGCGGACTGAAATCGGTCACCGTCGAATTGTCCAGTTGGGGCTGCGAATCGGGAACGGGTGTCACGTGCATGACGAGCCCGGGCGCAACGTTCACCCATCCGATCACGCTCAACTTGTATGCGGTCGACAACACCGGAGCACTCCCGAAGCCAGTTGTCGGCCCGCCGCTGGTGTCTCAGACTGTCGCCTTCAACATTCCGTTCCGGCCGTCGGCCACCCCGAGCTGCCCAGGTGGCACGAAATGGAAGGATGCGGCCGGCGTGTGCAACAACGGCCTCGCGACCCCGATCACGTTCGTGTTCGCCGGCTCGCCACAGCTGCCCGATCAGTTGATCTGGACGGTTGCGTACAACACGACGAGTTATGGCGCCGCGCCGATCGGAACATCCGCGGCCTGCTTCTCGACAGTTCAGGGCTGTGGTTACGACTCGCTGAACGTCGGACTTTCCGGATTGGCGAACCCGCTCGCTGGCCACGACTTGGATACGAATGGTGTGTTCAGCAGCACAGTCACCGCCGGCAACTATTGCGATGGCGGGGCCGGCGGGACTGGCACCCTTCGCGACGACACTGCGGCCGGCACCGCGTGCTGGGGTGTCACGGCCGCCGGCGGGCCATACAGGCCGATGGCGACGATTGTCGCTGTCGCGCCGAGCGCATCGTCGACCACCATCGTGGTCGATACCGCCCATCCGAATGGATGGGGATTTGTCGATGACAATGGCAATGGAGGGAGCGGCCAGTTCGTGACGGGACCATCGCCGTCGCCGGCTGGTCGAGGCAGCGCACAGCTGAACATCGCCGGTACGACCCAAGGTTTCATCCTGGCCAACGCGGCATTCGGGGGGACCCGTCTGGACGAACTCACGACCTTGAACTACTCGTCGTTCCAGCCCGCAGGCATTCATGCGCCGGCTCTGGCCTTCGATGTGAGGTACCGTCCGACCGACTCCGCCTACGGAGGCCGACTGGTCTTCGAGCCGTACTACACGGCGGGAACCGTCGCTGGCGGGTGGCAGTCGTGGACTGCGCTGGATGGGGTCTGGTGGTCGTCGAAGTCCGGCGCTCAGCCGAGCGGATCGTTGGGCAAATGTGTGCAGGCCGCGCCCTGTACGTGGTCCCAGGTCTTGCAGTTCTTCCCCGACGCCGAGATCCTTCCGGGCGGAGCGATCGTTTTCAAGGTCGGCAGCGGATGGGCTGAGAACGTCTCCGACAATGTCGACAACTTCACCATCGGGATCGCCGGCACGGGAGCCGCGATCACCGAGAAGACGTTCGACTTCGAGCCTGCCCCCGTTGCTCCCACAGCTCCACTGTCGCCGGTTGGAACTGCTGGCGACGGGCACGTGAACGTGTCATGGTCGAGTCCGTTCGACCTCGGCGGCTCGCCGATCACGGCCTACATCGTGACGGCTTCACCCGGAGGCGCTACGTGCTCGACAACGTCTGCGACCACATGCCTTGTCACGGGTTTGACGAACGGCACGCCTTACACGTTCACGGTGACCGCCACGAATGGTGCGGGTACCAGCCCTGCGTCGGCGCCGAGCGCTCCCGTGACGCCGTTGGCGCCGAACACTGCTCCGGGCGCGCCGACCAATGTGGTTGCCACGGCTGGGGACGCGACGGCCGCCCTTTCGTGGACGGCTCCGGCATCCAATGGTGGCTCGGCCATCACGAGCTACACCGTTGCTCCGACGTCGGGGGCCGGTAGCTGTGTCGTCGCCGGTGGCTCGGCGGCGTGTAGCGGCGTGACCAACGGCGCGGCCTACACCTTCACGGTTCATGCCGTGAACGCGATCGGTGCCGGTCCCGGCAGCGTGTCGAACAGTGTCACGCCCGTCGCGACAGGTGTCGGCGGACCCCCGGCCTCGGTACTGGACTTCAACCCGGCCGGACCACGGCGAGTGTTCGACACTCGCGCCGGTCAGAGCGCCGGTGCGTTGGTCAGCATCGCCAAGGGCAAGGTCGGGAACGGCAACATCTTGACCGTGAAGTTGACTGATCTGACCGGACTGGTCCCGGCAACGGGCGTCGGGGCAGTGTCGCTGAACGTCACCGCGGTCAACGCCACGGCGAACGGGTTCGTCACGGTGTTCCCATGTGGCACGCAGCCGTTCGTGTCCAGCGTGAACTTCACGCCGGGCGCCAATGTGGCCAACGCTGTCATCGCCCCGGTTTCGGTCGCCGGAACGATCTGCTTCTTCAGCAGCCAGCCCGTCGACCTGATCACCGATGTCAACGGTTGGTTCGCCGCAGGGCGGGCATTCGTGCCGGCCGGGCCGGCCCGCGTGCTCGACACTCGTGCTGGGCTCAGCCCCGACGCTGTGGTGTCGGTTCCGAAGACGCCGATCGTCGGGGGAACCGTGCTCACTGCGAAGGTGACTGATCTGACCGGCATCACCCCTGCCACAGGGGTCGGAACCGTTTCGCTGAACGTCACGGCCGTCGATCCGCTCGCTGACGGTTTCCTCACCGTCTACGACTGCGGTACTCGTGCAGACGTTTCCAGCCTCAACTTCGTGACCGGTCAGACGGTGGCGAACGCCGTGTTGGCACCGGTCTCGGTGGCGGGAACGGTGTGCATCTACAGCTCGCAGACCACTGATGTGGTCGTCGACATCAACGGTTATCTGTTGACTCCGTCCGGTTTCACCGGTGTCAGCCCGAAGCGCGTGTTCGATACACGTCCTGGTTTCAGTCCAACGGCGCTGCGAACGGTCAGCACGACCAAGGTCGGTGGGGACACCATCCTCGAGGTCAAGATCGTCGACCTCGCCGGAGCAGTCCCGGCAACCGGCGTCGGTGCCGTTTCGTTGAACGTCACAGCGGTTGGTCCATCAGCTGACGGATACATCACCGTCTACCCGTGCGGAACCCGGCCGGACTCGTCGAGCGTGAACGACGCGGCCGGGCAGACGGTCGCCAACGCGGTGATCACCCCCGTCTCGACCACGGGAACGGTCTGCTTCTTCAGCCAGAACCCAACCGACCTGGTCGTCGACGTCAACGGTTGGTTCACCAGCATCCCCAGCTGACCAATCAGGGGAACTGATCAGTGTTGTGATATTCGCTCGAGGCCCGGGAGTTCGCTCCCGGGGCTCAGGTGCTTGCGGACGTCGTGTTCAACAGGCAGGCGTACTATCATTGGCGCCGTTCTGCGGGTATAGCTCAGTGGCAGAGCGCTTGCTTCCCAAGCAAGATACGCGGGTCCGATTCCCGCTACCCGCTCCACGTGTTTCTGGCGGAGACGAAGGAGAACTCATGGATGGTGCCCAGAGGTACACCGCGATGCGGCGCGCACAGCGGTTGTCGTCGCATCTTCCCTCGAAGTGGGATCGACGTTTGCGCGAGCTCGGGAAATTGACCTTCGACTATCGCGGGTTCCGGTCCACAGGTCTGCGTGGTCTGACGTTCCACCGGCTGCGTAAGTCGACACGCCTGGTTTCGGCGCCGTACGGGGCCGGGACGATGATCGTCGACACCTCGGACGACCAGATTGGCAGGATGGTGTTCATGAGGGGCGATTGGGAGCGCCTGTACCTCGGCGCTGCCGTCGACTATCTCCGATCGACGGGAGTCGAGCGTCCATTGGGCACCACGTTCGTGGACGTCGGGGCGAACATCGGCACCTCGACATTGGACGCCCTGCTCCATTTCGGATTCGAGCGAGCGGTCTGCTTCGAGCCGGATCCACGGAACTTCACGTTGCTGCGTTTGAATCTGGTGCTCAATGACCTCGACGGTCGGACGTCATGTCACGCCGCGGCGGTTTCCGCTGTCGACGGTGAGGCGGTCATGGAACGCGCTGCCGACATGAACTTCGGCGACAGCCGACTCGTCGTGGGTGTACCCGAAGGAGTCGACACGGAGGTCGTTGTCACGCGACCGCTCGACTGGTTGCTCGACGACGGCCGTCTCACCGCCGACGACATCGGTCTGATCTGGGTGGATGCACAGGGTCATGACCCATTCGTGTTGCAGGGCGCCACGCGGCTGCTCGCTGCCGGCGTACCGATGGTCGTCGAGTATTGCCCGGAAGTGCTTGACAGGAGCGGGTCGTACCTGCTGCTCGAGCAACTGATCGCCGACGGCTTCTCGACGGTGATCGATCTCAAGCGCCGTTGCGAGGGTGCCGCCGACGGAGGCGTCCTCGCTGCCAAGGACGTCGGTGTTCTTCGCTCGCGGTATCGCGGTGCCGAAGTGACGGACCTGCTGCTCGTGCGTTGAACGACAGAGTGATCGCGGAAGGAAGCCTTTCGTCGTTCGATGTTGCTACCGTTCGACCTTGGTCTTGCGAATACTGACGGTCTGTACGGCGAACCTGTGTCGCTCGCCGATGGCTGCAGCCCTGCTCGCCCGACAGTGTGCGAATCATGGCATCGCCGTCGATGTGCGCTCCGCGGGAACCGACGTCGGTTCGACCACCCAGGACCGCTCCGTCGCCACCGTGATGCGCGAGCGAGGACTCGACCCCGGCGCTGTGACTCGGCAGATCACCGGTGCGTTGGTCGCCGCCGACGGCGCCGATCTGGTGATCGGGCTCGCACGCGAGCACGTCCGCCAGGCGTCCCTGCTCGGAGCAGATGTGTTCATGAGGGCCTTCACCTTCAAGGAATTGGCGCGGCGGGTCGAGAGCCTCCCGTCGCCACGCATCGATCACCGCGGGATTGCCGCGTGGCGGGACGCCCTCGGCAGCAACCGGCTGGCGCGTGATCTGCTCGGGAACAGTTCGTTGGATGATGTCGAGGACCCGTCCGGACGTTCGCTTGCGCGGCACCGTCGAACAGCAGATGAGCTCGAAGAATTGAGTCTGATCGTCGTTCGATCGCTCGTGACGTGGATGTAGCGATCCTCGCTTGCCAGCAGACGGGGTGCAATGTAGCGTGTGGCGAAACGGCGTGAGTTCTGATGCGGTGCACACGGGTCGATCCTCTTCTTGGCGGACGAGGACGACCTTGAGCGTGTGAGTCGCGTCCGGGCTCGAACATATTGAAGGACGGACGGATGAAGGGCTTTGCTCCTCATGTTGGCGTACCGATAGTCATGGACCATCGCGAGCGGGCTGCGACGGACCCTTCTCTTCTGATGGTCTTGCCCCTGCCACCGGTGAACGTGTTCTCCGGCGCGATTCTCCCGCTGCGACCCCACGTGCACGTGGAGCTCGCGTGTAAGCGAGCAATCGACATTTTCATCTCGATCGTGGCATTGATTCTCGTGGCGCCACTTGCCATCGTCATCGCGATCGTGATCAGGGTCACGAGCGAGGGTCCAGCAATCTTCCGGCAACAACGGATCGGGCGCAACGGCGACGTCTTCACGATGTTGAAGTTCCGCACGATGCGCGACGACACGCAGACGCTCATCCACAACGATCCGGCGCTGTGGGACATCTACGTGGCACACGACTACAAGCTCCCGAACGGACATCAGCAGATCACCCGGGTCGGTTTTGTGTTGCGCAAGCTGAGTCTCGACGAGATCCCTCAGTTCATCAACGTCTTGCGCGGCGACATGGGCGCCGTCGGTGTCCGGCCGATCGAACCGGCACAATTCGCTTCACGACCGGTATCCAGCCAGCACGCCTACTGTCGCCTGCGACCAGGACTGACCGGGCTCTGGCAGGTGGAGGGCCGCTCGTCGGTGGCCTGCGTCGATCGCGTCGCTCTCGACGACCGCTACGTCACGACATGGACGATCGGCTCGGATGTGAAGTTGTTGGCCCGAACCCCGCTGAGCGTCCTACGGGTGAACCGCACATGCTGACGGGCTTGCCCGACGCATCGCACCACATCGAAAGCCACGGGCCGGCGAACTCGATCGAGAAGCTGACGTCGGGTCTTCGCGTCGCGCTGGTTCACGAATGGCTCGCTGGTGTGGCCGGAAGCGAACAGACCTTCGCGGCAATGGCAGAGCTCCTGCCGCGAGCGGATCTGTTCGCGTTGAGTTACAACCGCGGACGAGGTGTCGATCTCGGCGGCCGACCGGTGCGGACGAGCGCACTTGACCGGTTGTGCCAGCGCGGAGGTCGCGCCGCCGCCCTGCCGTTGATGCCGCAGGCGATGAAACATCTGGGCCG
>JAYTRT010000187.1:0-6481 GCA_043746045.1 Actinomycetota bacterium
GGCAGCCATGGCCGACATCGATCCGACTCGGAATCGGCGTGACCGCATTCGGCGCGTTCTGGGGCTGGACGATCGCGTTCGCTCTCCGCGAGAACCGCATCGAACGAGCCGGTGAGCGGCGGCAGCGACGAGAGCGCGGTGTCGTCCGAGCGGCGAAGTCAGCCAGGACCGACGCCACGACGGCGGAACCAGAAGGATCTACAGGCGTCCTGACGCCTTGAGCTCGAGATAGGTGTCCACGAGTCGGATGGCCAACTCGCCAGGGGCCGCATCGACAACGATCGCACCGGCGGCACTGAGCCTGGCCGAACTCCGCGAACGTTGCTGGAGGAGGGCGATCGCTGCAGCCTGTCTGAACGCCTCGGAGGCCGGGCCGCCCGTCGCCGGCGCGGCCCACTGTTGCATCTCCGGATCCTGCACGGAGGCGACCACGACGAGGTGACGGCGGCACAGGATCGGCAGCGCCGGCAGGATCGCTTCCTCCACTGCCGACTCGACCAGATCGGTCAGGACGACATAGAGCGAGCGTCGACGGAACCGTGCGGTTGCGTACGTGAACGCTGCAAGGTACGCACTCTCTGCCAGCTGTGGCTCCAGGAGATACATCGCTTCAGCGACCCGAGATTGCTGGGAGCGCGACTGCGACGGTGCGACGACTGTGCGAATCTGTCGATCGAACGTGACCAGACCGACCTTGTCACCGACGTGCGTGGCGACCGTGGTCAGTCCGAGTGCAGCATCCATCGCGTGTTCGACTCGGGGGACCCCAGCGACCGACCCCGCCATGATCCGGCCGTTGTCCAACAGCATCACCACCGATTGATTGCGCTCGGCGCGGAACTGGCGCACGATCGGCCGTTGGCTGCGCGCGGTCGCTGCCCAGTCGATCCGGCGAGAGTCGTCACCCGGCCGGAGCTCGCGGAGCTGATCGAAGTCCGTTCCCGTTCCTTTGACGCGGAGGGCGCGCACGCCGACCTCGATGATCCGCGGTTGCGTCATCCGACGCTGTATCTCGTCGCGACTGGGGAACGCCGGCAAGACGCGCAACGCCGATGGAACCGACCGTGTTCGATGGCGCACTGCAAGTCGAAGCGGACTGGAAACGCGCACCGTCACGTCGTCGAAGGGGAAGCGACCACGCCGACTCGGCCAGAGTTCGGTGGTAGCGATGTGCCTCGCCCGACCACCGAGGCGAACGCTGACCGTGCGGCGGGTGGCACGCAGGCTGGGCCACAGCGCGTCCGTGATCGTCACCCTCGACGGGGTGCGCCCGTGATTCTCGACGGTCCACGTCATCGTGGCCGTCTCCCCGAGAGTGATGGAATCAGGATGATCGCGCAGCACCTTGATCCGCGCTGGCGATGTGCCGACCATTGCATCCAGCAGGAAAAGCAGGACGAGCGCACCCTCGACGGCCCAGAGCAACGTCCAGCTGCGCCCCGACCAGAAGAAGAACCCGGTCGCGGTCAACGCAATCAGCAGCGCGAAACGTCCGGACGGAAAGGGCATCGAGAGGCTGCGTCGTCGGCTAGCGCGGGGTCGGAACGGTGGCGAGGATGCCGTCGAGGATGCTGTCGGCCAGCGCGCCCTCGAGCTCGAGTTCGGGCTTGACCATGATGCGGTGACGCAGGCAGGGCTTGGCGACGGCCTTGACCTCGTCCGGCGTCACGAACGAACGGCCACTGAGCCATGCCCACGCCTTGGACGCGTGCAACAACCATGTGGCGCCCCGTGGAGACACACCGAGCAGCAGCGAAGGCGAGTCGCGCGTCGCCCTGCACACCGCGACGATGTAAGCGAGGACTGCAGGATCTACGCGGATCGCGTTGATCTCGGCCCGGCCTGCAGCCAGATCGGCGGCTGATGCGACAGGTCGGATTCCGGCGGCCCGAACGTCGTGCGGGTTCAGCCCCCGGTCGTGCCGAGCGAGCATCTGCAGTTCCTGTTCCGCGTTCGGGTACGGCACCTGCAATTTGAACAGGAACCGGTCGAGCTGCGCTTCCGGCAGCGGATAGGTGCCCTCGTACTCCACAGGGTTCTGCGTTGCGATCACAAGAAACGGATCGGGCAGCATCCGCGTCGTGCCGTCGATCGACACCTGACGCTCCTCCATCGCCTCGAGCAGCGCTGCCTGAGTTTTCGGTGGTGTGCGGTTGATCTCGTCGGCCAGCAACAGGTTCGTGAACACCGGTCCCTCACGGAACCGGAAACCGGCTGACTGGCCCGGCACCATCTCGTAGATGCTCTGCCCGATCACGTCCGCCGGCATCAGGTCGGGTGTGAACTGGACCCGGCTGAAACGCATGTCGAACGCAGCCGCGAGACTCTTCGCGAGCAGGGTCTTGGCCACGCCAGGAACACCTTCCAGCAACACGTGCCCGTTGACGAGCAACGCCGCGATGACACCAGTGAGAATGCCGTCCTGACCGACGACGACCTTCGCCACCTCATCGCGCACTGCCAGCACCGCCTGCCGGGGTGAACTCTCGGGCGGGGGCGGCCGCAGGTTCATGGTCGTGTTGTCGCTCATGCTGTTCGCCTCATGCTGTTCGGCTCATGCTGGTTCGGGTGTCCTCTCGGGCAGGTCATCGGAGATCGTTCGTCGGCGCAGTTCGTCGATGTCGTCACGCAGTCGGATGAGGCCCGGGCCGTCGCTGACCTCGCGAGACAGCGTGTTGAACAGCTGTGTCTGATCGGCGCCGCTGCGTTGCGCAGCCACCCGGGCGAGAGCGTCGACAGCTGTGCCCGGCGGGACTCTGTAGTATGCGCAGAGCTCGCGCGAGAAGTTGTCGCGAATCAGATGGCCGGCATGGTCGAAATGATGAGCGCGCTGCATCAGATTGCCCGTCGCGAGGACCAGTTCATTGCCCGCGATCGGCGTCGGCTGCGGCTCTCGAACGGCCCGGCCGGGACGCACACCGCGGGCGATGCCGAACACGATGAAGGCCAGCGCGAGCTGGGTCAGGCCCATCCACACACCAGGGCTGACGATGTCGGCCAGCGTTTCGCTGCCGTGCCCGATGTCCTTCACCGACGGCTTCGCACCCGTGCCGAGCATGATGCGCACGACCGACCCGTCGTGCGACGCCAACAACGACGTGAGCAGCCCGGAATTGTCGGCGTACCGCAGGTATTCGTTGGTGACGACCCGGTTGTCGCCGAACCCGACGATGGTCCCTGTTCCGTACGACCGCTCGATCACGAACGATCGACCGTCGACGCTGAAGCAGTGGCCGGGTTCGGACGTGGTCGGGAACAGCAGACCCTTCGGGGTGAAGATGCCGCGGAGATCGACGAGTGCCCCGATCGTGCAGTCACCCTTACTCACGTTGGCCTCGTCGGATGCGCCGAGTCGTCCTCCCGTGAACGAGCCGAGTGGGGACTGGGTGACCTCCGTCGCCCCGCCGGCGACGCCTGCTCCGCCCGGCAGCGTGCTGGCCGGATCGGCGACGATCGCGATGCCGCCGGCGCCGACGAAGGCGAGCAGGGACGAGCGCTGTCGGGCACTGAGTCGGTCAGCGATGACGAGGACGCGTTCGCCGCGGCCCACATCCGCTTCGCTCGGTGGCTGCGCAGTGATCGACACCGTTGCGCCGTACTTCTGCAACAGCAGGACCGCCGCGCTGGCACCGTCCGGCGCATCGGACCGGGGATCGAATGCCTCGACGCCGGGCCGGCTCCGGATCAGCAGCAGCATTCCCACGGCGACACCGACCACGATCAGCGCCGTCAACGCCGCGCGCCCGCTGCCAGCACGACCGCTGTCGGCAGACGCCGACCGGGACGGGCTCATCCGTCTCCCCTGGCACGCGGCGCCGAATACGTCTGCGGCACCCGGTGGGGCATGGATGTGGCATTGGCGAGGACATCGCGATCGAGTTGCCGGAACCGGTCGTCGTCCGACTCGTCGACGAACACGTTTCCGTACCACGCACCGTCGAAGATGTCGGCAGCCTCTCGGAAGAACGGAAGGGCGTTCGGCGAACTCACCCGCAACTGGCGTCGCTCCTCGCCCGTCGTGCGCCCGGGTATCTCGTCGAGCAGTCCACGGCGGGCAAGGTCGCCGACGAGCGCGCGGTACCGACACCGGAGCGCATCCCGAAACCGGCCCTCGGCGCGATGACGTTCTGCGTCCTCGCGCCAGCCGCGTGGCTCACGCGAGCGGTCGATGATCACGGTTCCGACGAGCGCATCGTCATCCGGATCAGCGACGTCGTCACCCAGATCGGTGTCGGACCGACGCCGATCGGCGAAGAAGCGGACGGCCACCCAGATCGCCGCGGCCACGACTGCGATCAACAACACCCACAGCAGCAGGCCGAGGAATCCAACGCCGCCTGCGGGGATGCTCGTCGGATGGGGAGCAACTGTGATCGGCGGGGAGGCGGGATTGCAGACCGTGTTCGTCGCGACGAGGCGGCACGCTGCATCGCGCACCTCGTCGGGGTTCTGGCTGACGGGGCCGAGCGGGTCGGACGGCGGGGTGGACAGCACGATCCACGCCGATGACAGGACGGTCATCGCTGATCCCCGAACGCCCTGTCCTGATCCCCGAACGCCCGGTCCGCGTCGAGCACGATGTCCATGCCCTCCATGGTCATCCGCACCTCGAGGTAGACGAGCACGGTCGCGATCGCGACGAGCGGCGTGCTCATCAGGCGACCGAACTGTCCGGCAGCACCTTCGATCAACCATCCGAACCGGCCGAAGGACAACAGGTGGGTCGCCTGCAGCAGCCGTGGCAGGTAGGCCACGCCATATTGAACGAGCGAGCCGATGATGATCGATCCGGTGACGAATCCGAAGAGCACCCCGAAGCTGGACCGCCCGAGGTTCCACGACCGACGAAGGCCGCGAATCGGTCCGAGCTTCTCGATCACGATGGCGGGCGAGGCGCACGCGGTCATCGTCGAAGCGAGCATCAGCACCGGCCCACCGACGTCAAGGAGCGGGCGGAGCGCGGCGGTGTCGGTCGCGGCGAGGGCCAGGGCGACGAACGGGAACCAGCAGTGCCCGATCAGCCAGGCAGTCAGGAGGGCCGGCAGGCGAGGCAGCATCGCCCGGTAACCGCTGCTGATCCGCAACGGAGTTCCCAGTTGACGATGAACGACGAGCGTGGCCAGATAGCCGCCGACGAGCGCGGCGACGAGACTGCTGACGATCAGTCCCAGGTACCAGAGCAGGTTCTCGATGCTGGACGCTGACTTCGCGCCACCGAACAGCTCGGGGATCGAGAACGTGGAGCCGCGAAGCGTGCGGTACCTGTCGAAGGCAAGCGTCGTTGCCACCAGGTCGAGCGCCACGCTCGGCAACAGGATCAACGCGGATCCGAGCACGAACTCCCTGAAGTTCCGCTGCACGCAGACGCCGGCGCCGTCGAGCGAACCGATCACCGGTCGTTGCTGGCGACGGATCCGCCGGGTACCGACCGTGGTCGATGCGCCGCGCACCGGAGACGAGCGCACCGGAGACGAGCGCACCGGAGACGACGGAGAAGACGGAGAAGACGGAGAAGACGGACGCGACGAGGGCGAACTCCGCGTGGGCTGGTCGGAGCCGGATTCGATGCCTGCCCAACTGCTCACGACCGACATTCTGTCCGAAACCGGGCGACGACCGTCGGCCAGCCGAGGTGCCGATACCGTGGCGAGTCGTGGAGGGCTACGAGAACAGCAGCTACGGCGATGCTTTCGCCGACGTCTACGACGACTGGTACGCCGACATCTCCGACGTCGAGGCGACGGTTTCCAGCCTTGCCGAACTGCTGGCGACCACGGGCGGCGAGCCCGTGCTGGAGCTCGGCGTGGGTACCGGCCGATTGGCGATTCCACTGGCCGCCCGCATTCATCCGACCGCCGTCTTCGGCCTCGACTCGAGCCAGGCGATGCTCGATCGACTGGCTGCCAACCAGCAGCGCACCGACACACAGCACGTTCATCCGGTGTGCCCGGTCCTCGGCGACATGGTCGACGGTCTGCCCGACGGAGCTTTCGGAATGGTCTTCGTCGCGTTCAACACGTTCTTCAACATCGGGACGGCCGATCGACAGCGGGCCTGCCTGCATGCTGTGGCTTCTCGCCTCGCTCCGAACGGTCGTCTCGTGATCGAGGCGTACGTACCGGGCGACGTGATCCGTACGGGCAGTCATGTCGAGGTCCGCACGATCACGGCCGACCGTGTGGTGCTCAGCGTGGCCCGCTACGACGGAGCGTCCCAACACGCCGAGGGCCAGTTCGTCGAGTTCACCCAGGCGGGCGGCGTGCGACTGCGACCGTGGAGCATCCGTCATGTCGCCCCGGACGAGATGGACGCGATGGCCGCAGGGGCCGGGTTGCGCCTCGCCGAGCGGTGGGAGACGTTTGCCCGTGAACCCTTCGACAGCGACAGCGCCCGACACGTCAGCGTCTACGCGACGGTGTGACCTGGGGCGCCACAGAAATCTCGGATACGTCCGCCAGATGTGTGCCGAAGACTCGTATCC
>JAYTRT010000188.1:0-2018 GCA_043746045.1 Actinomycetota bacterium
GGTAGCCGATGAGGCTGCTGACTTGGCGGCGGTCTTCGGGGTACCGGTGGAGGGGGTGAGCTTCTCGCCCTTCTCCCATTGGAACACCGTCTTGGCCCGGTCGATCATGTCGATCGCAACAACGCGATCGGTCAGTGCGGCATCGTCGAGCCGGACCGTTGCGGTCGTTGCGTCGGCCGCGATCAGAACACCCTGGACTCGGCGAACACCATCGACGTTGGCGCGCAGCCGGATGTTGACCGTCTTGCCGATCTCGCGCTGGAAATGCGCTGCGGTGCGCAGCGTGCGCTCGAGACCAGGGCTGCTGACCTCGAGTGTGTAGTGACCGGGGACCGGATCGTGATGGTCGAAGTCACGGCTGATCAGACGGGTCGCGAGGGCTAGTTGATCGAGCGTGATACCGCCGTGTCCCTCGTCGGAGACCGAACCCGGGGGCGTGTCGATCGTGATCTTGAGAATGCCGCCGTTGAACTCGAGGTCGTACAAGTCCAGTTTGAGGTCGGTCACGATGGGCATGACCAGGGCAAGGATTGCGTCGTTGATTGCTGTGGCTGAACTCATTCGTCACCTCCTACGGTGCGTGAACTGGTCCGAACTGAAACAAAAGGCGTGGGCCGAGACCCACGCCTGCGTCGTTGTGCGAACTTCGGGCCTTTCGACTATATCGGGCGGAAACGGTCGTTCGGACGCCGCTAGCCTGCGGGAACGCTACGCGCCTGAGCCGCGCACCAGCCGTGTTGACCGATCCCGTGAGCAGCACCGGTGACGGACCGAGCCCACGTTCGGCTCGCACGAAAGCGCCCCACGGGGCGGGATCGGGCGACCTGGGCGCGCAAGCGCGCCCCGTGGGGCGGTTCCGTCCAGCAAGCGGAAATCCCGATCCACGATGACGTTCTTCCCCGCTACCCTGCGGGAGCCCGCCACCACCCGTCCGAGGTCCCCTGTGTTGCGAATGTCGACGTTGTTCCTGCGCACGCTGCGCGAGGATCCCTCGGATGCCGAGGTGGCCAGTCACCGCTTGCTGGTGCGCGGCGGATACATCCGCCGCGCTGCACCGGGCGGGTACACGTGGCTGCCGCTCGGGTGGATCGTGTTCCGCAACGTGGAACGGATCATCCGCGAGGAGATGGACGCGGCCGGCTTCCAGGAAGTGCACTTTCCGGCTCTGCTGCCCCGCGAGCCGTATGAGGCAACCGGTCGTTGGACCGACTACGGCGACAACATGTTCCGGCTCAAGGACCGGCGCGGCATGGACTTCCTGCTCGCACCCACCCACGAGGAGATGTTCGCGCTGTTGGTCAAGGACATGTACAGCAGTTACAAGGACCTCCCGGTGCACCTGTACCAGATCCAGACCAAGTATCGAGACGAGGCCCGCCCCCGCGCCGGCATCCTGCGTGGCCGCGAGTTCGTGATGAAGGACAGCTACAGCTTCGACATCGACGACGCCGGGCTGGCCAAGAGCTACGAAGCGCACCGTCAGGCGTACATCAAGACGTTCGAGCGGCTCGGCCTGCCCTACGTGATCGTCTCGGCGATGAGTGGAGCGATGGGCGGATCGGCCAGCGAAGAGTTCCTGGCCCCGATCGATGTCGGCGAGGACACGTTCGTACGGTGCACCAACTGCGACTACGCCGCCAACACCGAGGCGGTACAGGTCCGTCCCCCTGACTCGATCCCCCTCGATGGCTTGCCCGCTGCTCGCGTCGAGGAGACCCCCGACACCCCCACCATCGACACCCTGGTCGACGTCGTCAACAGCCGCGCCGATCTCCGCAATCCCTCTCGGGACTGGACCGCCGCCGACACCCTGAAGAACCTGATCATCAAGCTGAAGCATCCCGACGGTACGTTCTCGGCGTTGGCGATCGGTGTTCCCGGTGACCGCGACGTGGATCTCAAACGGGTCGAGGCGCAGCTCAGCCCGGCTGAGGTCGTGCCGTTCGAACCCGTCGACTTCGCCGCCAACTCTGCTCTCGTCAAGGGCTACATCGGGCCCGGTGCGCTCGGCGAGGAGA
>JAYTRT010000189.1:0-6463 GCA_043746045.1 Actinomycetota bacterium
GCTCGAGATGGAGATCGCTCCTGGCTTCGTCCTCGAAGTGCGGTTCTTCCACTGCAACGAACGCCATCACTCGATCGCTCTCGCCCGAGCTCCGTTCGATCTGCCCCAGACCTTGCACCACGTGATGTTCGAGACCAACCAACGCGACGACGTCGGCGCGGCCTTCGATCGGGCCTGGGCATCAGGTCTGGCGATTCCGAATGGCCTCGGCCGCCATGACAACGACGGCATGTTCAGTTTCTACGTCGCGAGCCCAGCCGGTTTCCAGGTCGAGGTCGGCCACGGCGCTCGCGTGATCTCCGACGACTGGGACGACAATCGTCGATACGACCAGATCAGCGCATGGGGCCATCAAACCCTTCGCCAGCCATGACCGAGTCGACGTCGTCACCCGAGATCATCACCGCCGACATCGTCATCGTCGGTTACGGGCCCGTCGGTGCCGCGCTCGCGATACTGCTGGCGCAGGCCGGTCACCGAGTGGTCGTGCTCGAGCGCTGGCTGGCCCCGTTCCCTCTGCCACGCGCCGTGCACTTCGATCACGAGGCCGGCCGGATCCTGCAGAGCTGCGGGATCGGATCCGACCTACGCGACATCAGCGAGCCTGCCGAGGTCTACGAGTGGCGCAACGCTGCAGGGACCACGCTGTTGCGGTTCGGCCGGATCGGCACGGGCACGTCCGGTTGGCCCGAATCATCGATGTTCAACCAGCCTGCGCTCGAGGCGCTGCTCGACCGGCGCGCCGCAGACCTCAGCGGGATCGACGTTCGCCGGGGTGTTGAGGTGGTCGACGTCGAGCAGTCAGGGAGCGGTGTTGTCGTCAGCGGGACGATGGCCGGCGGCCGGTCTGTCGAAGTGCGGTCGCCCTACGCAATTGGTTGCGACGGCGCGAACAGCACGATTCGGAGGCTCCTCGAACTGCCCGTGACGGATCTCGGTTTTCTGTACGACTGGTTGATCGTCGACGTCGTTCTGGATCAGCCACGCGTGTTCGACCCGCTGAACCTGCAGGTCTGTGACCCGGCGCGGCCGACGACAGCGGTCTCCGGAGGTCCCGGACGTCGGCGATGGGAGTTCATGCGGCTCCCGGACGAGACGATCGCCGACCTCGACAGTGAGGCCACGGCCTGGACGCTGCTCGCCCCGTGGGACGTCACCCCGGACAACGCGAGGCTGGAACGGCACGCGGTGTACACGTTCAACGCCCGCTATGCCGAGTGTTGGCGCACTGGGCGTGTCCTGCTCGCGGGCGACGCAGCCCATCAGATGCCACCGTTCGCGGGCCAGGGCATGTGCTCGGGACTTCGCGATGCGGCCAACCTCGCCTGGAAACTCGATCTCGTGCTCACCGGGCGCGCGGCTGATTCCCTGCTCGACACCTATCCGGTCGAACGGATTCCTGATGCCAAAGGGGCGATCGAGTTCTCGATGGCGCTCGGCAGGGTGATCTGCGTCCCTGACTTCGCCGAAGCCGCTGTTCGTGACGCCGCGATGAGCTCGGCGGTCGGCAACGAGCTCGCGCCTGCGCCGGACCTGGCACCGATCCTCGTCGGTCTGATGCATCACAGCACTCCGCACGCCGGCGGCTGCTCACCCCAGCCGATGGTCGGTCACAACGGAATTCGCGTGCTGTTCGACGACGCCGTCGGAGCCGGTTGGCGGTTGACGACCTGCGACGTGACGCAACTCGATGGAGAACTCGTCGCATGGTTCGAATCGATCGGCGGCCGAACGATCTCGTTGAGTGGTCTCGACGCGATCACCGACGTCGACGGGGCGTACGCCGAATGGTTCAGCACCCACAACACGAGCTGGACACTGCAACGTCCGGACTTCCGGCTGTACGGGACCGCCGACAACGCGGCCGATGCGGAGGGGCTGTTGCGCCACCTCCGCGACCAGCTTCCTTCACCCACGAATCAAGGAGAGTGACATGAAACTCGCCAATGTCAACGGCCGCGCGGCCCTCGTCATCGATGACCGGATCGCCGATGTCGCCGAGGCCTCGAACGGACGGTTCGGCCCCGAGCTGATGGCCATCTACGACGACTGGGACGCGTTCGTCGCCTTCGCTGCGACCGTCACCAGCGGCACCGCGCCGCTGGTCGAGTCGGCGCTCGACAACCCCGTCCCGACGCCGGGTCAGGTGTTCGCGATCGGGCTCAACTACCACAGCCATGCCGAGGAGACCGGAATGGCTGTCTCAGCGATCCCGGCCACGTTCACGAAGTTTCCGGCCTCGCTGACCGGCCCCTTCGCCGACGTCGAGCTCGCCGGTGAGACGGTCGACTGGGAGGTCGAGCTCGTCGCAGTGATCGGCCGTCGCGCCGACCGCGTCGCGGAGGAGGACGGGTGGAGCCACATCGCAGGGCTCTGCGTCGGCCAAGACATCTCCGAGCGTACGGTGCAGTTCGCCGCCGGCGGGCAGTTCTCGCTCGGCAAGTCGTTCCGTGGCTTCGGCCCGATCGGGCCGTGGCTGGTGACGCTCGACGAGTTCGACGATCCTGACGACCTCGGCCTCGGTTGCTCCGTCGATGGCGTCACCGTGCAGGACAGCCGGACCAGCGATCTGATCTTCTCGGTGCCCCGATTGGTCGCAGAGCTGTCGAAGGTGCTGCCGCTACTTCCCGGCGATGTGATCTTCACCGGCACTCCGGCCGGTGTGGGCATCACCAGCAAGCCGGCCCGGTTCCTCAAGGCGGGCGAATCACTCGAAACGTGGATCGAGGGCATCGGCACCATCCGCAACCGCTTCGTTCCCGTCGGCCGTCTCGACCAGACGGGTTCGTGACGACACAGGCACGAACCGACACACGGCACGAACCTCGCCCTCGGTGCGGATTCGCGCTGCTGGGCCACGCAAATCGGCTCCAAGGGCGCGGAACGTTCCAGCTGGGGTGATTCTCGGGAGCGCGTCGTGCAGGCGGTCGGCCCTTCCGCATTTGTGTGATCCAGGAACGATCCTGCAACGAATGACTCTTGCTGCGTGTAACTCGCAGTAGCGGTAGAGTCCGTTCAACGTCACTGGGGTGTATATGCGTCGCAGCAGGTCAATGTCAACGGCTGTGATCGCTGGCTCGATGTGCGGATTGCTGGTCGCGTGCGGAAGCAGCTCAACGGGCGCGAAGGATGACAGCGCGGCGGCGAAGGCGTTGGTCGCGAAGTTCGCGTGTCCGGTGACGGCTTCGACAGCCGGCGCGTCGGCTGCCGGCCCGTTGGGCGGGGGCAGGTTGCAGGTGGTCACGACCGTTGCGCCGATCACATCGATCGTGTCGAACATCGCCGGTGACAGGGCCGATGTGCGGGGGATCATCCCGGAGGGCCAGGATTCGCACACGTACGAGCCGAAGCCGAGTGTGGCTGCGCTGGTGTCGAAGGCCGACATCGTCTTCGTCAACGGCCTCAAGTTGGAGGACCCGACCAAAGACATCGCCAACAAGAACATTCCCAAGGGCGGCGAGGTCGTCGAGTTGGGTACGTCGACGATCAATCCGGACGAGTACATCTACGACTTCTCGTTCCCCAAGGCCGGTGGAAAACCGAATCCTCATCTGTGGACGAACCCGCCGATGGCGAAGTGTTACGCCGCGATCGCCGCGTCGGCGATGGCCAAAGCCGATCCGGCCAATGCGTCGTACTACATGGGCAACGATGCCAAGTACTCGGCCAAGATCGATCAGCTCGATCAGCTGATGATCGATGCAACAGCTGGGATGCCGGCCCAGAATCGTGAGCTGCTCACC
The DNA here is from genome assembly GCA_043746045.1 of Actinomycetota bacterium. Taxonomy (GTDB): domain Bacteria; phylum Actinomycetota; class Acidimicrobiia; order Acidimicrobiales; family Ilumatobacteraceae; genus WLMZ01. The sequence continues at coordinate 3,744 of JAYTRT010000189.1, forward strand.
TACCACGACGCCTACGCGTACTTTGCTGCGCACTACGGATGGAAGATCATCGGTGCGATCCAGGTGTCGACCTTCGAGGATCCGACCCCGAAGGAAGTGACCGACCTCGTCAAACAGATCAAGGCAGAGAAGGTTCCGGCCATCTTCGGTTCAGAGGTGTTCCCGAGCAAGGTCCTGGAACAGCTGGCGACCGAGACCGGCGTCAAGTACGTCGACAAGCTACGCGACGACGACCTTCCCGGCGGCCCGGGCGATCCCGATCATTCTTATCTCGGTTTGATGAAATTCGACTTCACGACGATGGTCGAGAACCTCGGCGGCGACGCCACCACATTGAGGGCGTTCGACGCGAGCGACGTCGCCAAGGACGCTGCGGACTACCCACAGTGAGAACCAACCTGCGACTCGCTGATGCACCGCTCGATTCGATCGATCCGTTGATCCGGCTCGACCAGATCACGTGCAGTTATGGACAGGGCGACCCGGTCCTCGACGACGTCTCGTTGACGATCCGGCCCGGATCGTTCACCGGGATCGTCGGCCCGTCGGGGTCCGGCAAGACGACCGTGCTGCGACTCCTCCTCGGACTGGTGCACCCCCAACACGGATCCGTCACCCGGCGACCAGGCCTCCGTATCGGCTATGTCCCCCAAGTCGAGACGATCAACTGGAACTTCCCGGTGACCGTTGCCGAGACCGTGCTGATGTCGGCGCGCAACGGCCGCAACTGGCCGTGGACCAACTCGGCCGAGAAGGCCGCCGTCGCCGACGTCCTCGAACGTCTCGGGATCGGCGATCTCGCCCACCGTCACATCCGCCAGCTCTCCGGCGGTCAACAACAACGAGTGTTCATCGCCCGTGCCCTGTTCAGCGACCCGGAATTGTTGTTGATGGACGAACCCACCTCCGGGGTCGATGTCCGCACCCGCCACGAAATGCTCCACTTGCTTTCCGAACTCCACGAGAGCGGCATCTCGATCCTGGTCACCACCCACGACCTCAACGGTCTCGCCGCGCACCTTCCCCATCTGATCTGCCTCAACACCACCGTGATGGGCGTCGGCACGCCCCACGACGTGCTCACCCCCGACATCCTCGAACGAACCTATGGCGCACCGATGGAAGTCCTCGAACACGCCGGCATGCCCCTCATCATCGAGGGCCGCCACAACCAGATCAAGCACAGCTCCTGATGTGGAACACACTCACCGAACCGTTCCAATACGGGTTCCTGCGTCACGCGATCGTCGTGTGCACCATCGCCGGGGCACTGTGCGGGCTCCTCGGCGTGTTCGTCACCCTGCGCGGAATGAGCTACATCGGCCACGGCCTGTCGCATGCGATCTTCGGCGGAGCAGCGATCTGCGCCGCGATCGGCCTCAACTTCTTCGTCGGCGCCGGGGTCTGGGGAGTGGCATCCGGACTCGCCGTCGGACGCGTCACCCGCCGTCGGGCAATCGCCGCAGACGCTGCGATCGGCGTGATCACCACCGCCAGCTTCGCGTTCGGTATCGCCCTTCTCGGCCTTTACTCCCGTGTCAAACAGAGCATCGAGGCAACCGTGTTCGGCAGCGTCCTCGGCGTCTCATTGACCGACATGTGGACCATCGTCGCGATCGCCATCGCCACGACCGTGGTGATCATCGCGTTCTACCGACCGCTGCTGTTCACCACCTTCGATCCCGAAGTCGCCGACGTCTCCGGCGTCAACACCGCACGCATCGACGCGCTGCTGATGCTGCTCCTCACGTTCGCGATCCTGGCCAGCATGAAAGTCCTCGGCGTGACCCTGATTGCCGCAGCGCTCGTCATCCCCCCGACCGTCGCCCGACTCCTCACCAACTCCTTCAAGAAGATGCTGATCATCTCCACCGCGCTCGGAGCGTCCTCCGGGCTCGTCGGCATGTACCTCAGCTACCACCTCGACATCTCCTCCGGCGCAACCATCGTGCTCGTCAACTTCGTCCTCTTCGCCCTCGCCTACGCCTACACCGCCGCCAGGCCGGCGAAGCGCCGACCAGGCTCTGCGCCTGCATCCGCCCGGGGTCGCGCCGTGTCAACCGGTCCCTCATCACTGACTGCACTGCAGGACGCACGCGCCATCACAACGGTGCAACCGTGACCATCAGCCAGCCATGTCGTCCGAACACCGACTGATACCGTTCCACTCGTGGTGAGCGAATCGACTCCCGAAACAGCCGAAGCATCGATCTACTCGGTCATCCGGCGCACCGGAGGCCGGATGACCATCCCGATGCGGGCAGTCGTCTCGATTCTTCTGGACAGCGATCGACACCCGACCGCAGATGACCTGATCGTGGAAGTGGAGCGCCGAATCCCGGGCATCGCGCCTTCGACCATCTATCGCGTCCTGAGTCGGCTCGACGAGCTCGACATCATCGAACACGTGCACTCAGGAACCGGACCAGCGTTCTATCAACTCCACGACAGCAGTCACGTCCATCTCGTCTGCAACGGATGCGGCACCATCATCAACATCCCCGAACAGGCCTTCCAACAGCTCTCCCGAGCCGTGCTCGACACCTACGAATTCGTGGTCGAACCCCGCCACGCCGCGCTGCTCGGCCGCTGCTCGCTCTGCACCACCGGTGACGAGGCCCTTCCTCGCGCGCCGCACACGCACCACCACCATTCGCAAGCGGGTGCGGTCAGCACGACCAACACGCCGTGACCGCGATGGGTTTCTGACATCAGGCCGC
>JAYTRT010000190.1:0-6448 GCA_043746045.1 Actinomycetota bacterium
TTCAGCGGTAAGGACCCGAGCAAGGTCGACCGTTCTGCCGCATACGCCGCCCGATGGGTGGCCAAGCACGTCGTCGCGTCCGGTGCAGCGACGCGCTGCGAAGTCCAGGTTGCCTATGCGATCGGCATGGCGCATCCGATGAGCATCCTCGTCGAGACCTTCGGTACCGAAACGGTCGATCCGTTGCTGATCGAGCACGCGGTCCGCGAGGTCTTCGACCTCCGCCCCGGGGCGATCGTTCGTGACCTCGATCTGAAGCGCCCGATCTTCCGCAAGACCGCCGCCTACGGGCACTTCGGTCGGAATCTGCCGGAGTTCACCTGGGAACAGGTCACCCGTCTGGCCGATTTCAAGGCCGCGATCGGCGCCTGAGCGCTGCCGAACCAGTGACGGATGCGGTCACTGCATCCTCCGCGCTCGTCGCGCGGGTCGCTCCTGACCTCACGGGCCTCGACCGACAATTCGACTATCTCGTTCCGGACGCGCTCCGAGACACAGCGCGCATCGGTTCACTGGTCCGCGTCTCGCTGAACGGCCGCCGGATCGGCGGCTGGATCGTCGCGCTCGGTCCTCCTGCGCCAGATCTGCCGGTCGACCGTCTGCTGCCGCTCGCCAAGGTCACGGGCATCGGTCCGAGTCGGTCCATCATCGACCTCGCCGAATGGGCCACCCATCGCTGGGCGGGACGGACCCGTGCCTTTCTGATCGCAGCATCACCGGTCGGCGCTGTTCTCCGTGCGCCGGCAGCGGCGCACGGTGGACCGGTTCCCGAACCGACCGATCCACTCGCCAACCGGCTGCTCGCCATCGGTGGTGGGGTGCTGCGGCGTCCTCCGTCGGCGGACGACGTTCCGGTCGTGCTTGCCGCGTGCCGCCGAGGACCGACACTCGTCATCGTCGCGAGCACTTCCCGGGCGCGTCTGCTGGCGACCCGACTGCGCCGCGCGGGGCGCACCGTCGCGCTCGTGCCGCAGGAATGGGCAGCGGCAGCGGGGGGCGTAGACGTCGTCATCGGTGCTCGAGCTGCGATCTGGGCGCCATGTCCGGGCCTCGCTTCCATCGTCGTACTGGACGAACACGACGAGTCGCTGCAGGAGCAACGTCAGCCGACATGGCATGCCCGAGACGTTGCGATCGAGCGCGCATCTCGTGCTGGCATTCCGCTGTTGCTCGTTTCTCCGTGTCCGAGCGCGACTGCGGTCACCTCGTTCGACGACGCGCACTTCTTCCGTCCTTCGGTCGACGAAGAGCGAGCCGGCTGGCCGATCGTCGAGATCGTCGACCGCACCCGGGATGAACCGTGGCAACGCAGCCTGGCCACCTCGGCGTTGATCAGACAACTGCGTGACCCCGACCGCCGGGTCGTCTGCGTCCTCAATTCGACGGGAAGGGCGCGCCTGCTGGCATGTCGACACTGCAAGGCGATTCAACGCTGCGAGCTCTGCGAGGCCGCGGTCAACCAGCGCGATGACGCTCATTTCGAGTGCGCCCGGTGTGGCACCGCCCGCCCACCGGTGTGCCAGGCGTGCGGGGCAAGCGCGTTCGCGGCGCTGAAGGTCGGCGTGACTCGTCTGCGCGATGAGCTGGAGGCTGCAGCGGGGCGACCGGTCGTCGCCATCACGGGGAAGTCCAGTGACACCGAACCAGTGCCCGAAGCCGGCGTGTACGTCGGAACCGAGGCCGTGCTGCACCGGGTCCGTCGAGCCGACACGGTCGCGTTCGTCGACTTCGATGCCGAGCTGCTCGCGCCGCGCTACCGGGCAACGGAACAGGCGCTGACGCTGCTCGCTCGTGCCGCCCGGCTCGTCGGCGGACGGGGAAGCGGCGGCCGGATTCTCGTCCAGACGTTCCTGCCGCAGCACGAAGTAGTGGACGCGGTGCTGCATGCCGACCCCGGTCGACTGATGGCCAAGGAACTCGGTCGGCGGCGGGCTCTCGGGTTTCCACCGGCGGCGGCGCTGGCGGTCATCAGCGGTGCTGGTGCAGCGGACTATGCGGGCGGCCTGCGCCTCGGAGGTGTCCAGTCAGCGGCCACTCTTTCCGGCGACGTGCTGATCCGCGCAGCCGACTGGCAGACCCTCGGCGACGCGATCGCAACCACGCCGCGCCCGAAGGGCAGCAGGTTGCGGATCGAGGTCGATCCGCCGCGCCTGTGACGCAGGGCGAGGTTCTCAGCTCATCTGAGATGTCATCATCGCCAAGTCGAAGTAGTCGCGCCACAGCGTGATCTTGCCGTCGTCGTTCACTTCGAACACACCGGCAACGGGCAGTTCGATCCACTTCTCACCGATCCGGAAGCGATCGGTTCGCTCGTTCATGACGACGTTGCCTGAACACGTCTGGCGATGGATCACGAAGTCGATTTCGTCGAAATGGCCGACCATCGCGCCGAGTACGTTGTGAAATTCCTCGGGGCCGTGGTTCTTGCCCATCGGCACGTTGTCGTATTCGATGTCATCGCTGACCAACTCGGCCAGACCATCGAGGTCTTTGGCGACAGCACGACGGACGAACTCGTTGACAGCTGTTTCTGGATCCATCGGCCGAGTATGTCAGCCCACGCCCGTCAGGGTTCGATGCGTGGCCGGACCCGGAGCAGCCGGTATCCCTTGGCGCTGCTCAGCCGGTCTGTCGGAAAGCCTTCGGCGTTCAGCCAGTCGAGCAGTGAATCCGACCCGAGGTGCTTCTGAACGACAAGGATCGCGTGCCCGTTCGGTGTCAGACGAGGCAGCCATCGCATGAGCAACTCGTGCATCGCCGGCTTGCCGATGTGGACCGGCGGATTGCTCCAGATCAGCTCGAAACGGATGGAGTCGTTCACCTGCTCAGGCGTGCAGGTCTTGATGGTCGTGATCTTGTTGGCCCGTGCGTTCTCGACAGTCAGGCCGAGCGCGCGGTTGTTCACGTCGACCGCATAGACCGTCGCCATCGGAGCCCGCCGTGCCAACGTGATCGCGAGTGGTCCGACACCGCAACCGAGGTCGAGGAGATTGCTGTTCCACTCGAGTGCGGCAGGTTCCAGCGGGGGCGCCTTCAGGATCAGGACGCGCGTACCCGTGTCGAGTGCGCCGTAGCTGAACACACCCCGGTCGGTGATCAGGCGCATCGTGCCGTCCGGCAGCGCGATCTCGAGCTCGAAGGGTTGACTCGCGGTCGAAGGATTCGGTGTGAAATACTGCTCGTCGGTCATCGGTCTCGCTGCTCCGAACAGCACTGAGGTGCCGTTCGATCGGGGTTCGGTAGCCTTGCAGGGTGGCGTACGAAATCCGCACCTTCGGTGATCCAGTTCTGAAAACTCCGGCAGCCGCCGTGACCGACATCGACGGCAAGGTCGCCCGGCTCGTCGACAACATGTTCGACACACTGTTCTCGAGCGACAGCGGAATCGGCCTCGCAGCTCCCCAGATCGGCGTCCAGAAGCAGATCTTCGTGTGGGCTGTCGAGGATGAGCAGATGGTCATCATCAACCCCGAGATCATCGAGAGCAGTGGCGAATACGTGTACGACGAGGGCTGCCTCAGCATCCCGGGCCTGTACGTCGAGATGCTGCGACCGAACCACGTGCTGATGCGCGGTCGCACCATGGACGGCAACGAGATCGAACTCGAAGCCAGCGAGCTGATGGGGCGCTTGTTCCAGCACGAGTTGGATCATCTGCACGGCGTGCTGATGTTCGACCGGATGGAACCAGAGCAACGCAAATCCGCGCTCGCCGAATACCGCCAGATCCTCGACGACAACGCCAAGGCGACCAAGCCGCGTCGGCTGCGGCTCAAGTGATCGAACTGGCACCGCTGCCCGAGGGCCCGCCGAAGCGCATCGTCTACCTCGGCACGCCTGCAATGGCCGTGGCCCCCCTCGAAGCGCTCGTCGCCAACGGATTCGACGTCGCTCTCGTCGTCTCACGCGCCGACAAACGTCGCGGGCGGGGCGCCGAACTGGCGGCCAGCCCGGTCAAGGCCGCTGCTGAACGGCTCGGTCTGGCCGTCAGCCATCGGGTCGACGACGTGCTGACGGTGGGCGCCGAACTCGGTGTGGTCGTTGCGTTCGGTCAGCTGATCAGGCCGAACGTTCTCGAACAACTGCCGATGGTCAATCTGCACTTCTCGCTGCTGCCCCGTTGGCGGGGTGCGGCGCCCGTCGAACGGGCCCTCCTCGCCGGCGACGAGGTCACCGGTGTCTGCTTGATGCAGGTGGATGTCGGCCTCGACACCGGTGCGGTCATCGACCGCGTCGAGGTGCCGATCGGTTCACGGGTCACCATCGACGAGCTGCGTCGTCGGCTCGTCGACGTCGGTTCCGAGCAATTGGTCGGCAATCTCAAGCGTGGCGTGCGGCCCGGCGCCGAACAGATCGGCGAGCCCACGTACGCCGCCAAGCTCGATCCGTCCGAATTCGCGATCGACTGGAGTCGCCCGGCAATCGAGATCGATCGTTTGGTCCGGCTCGGGGTTGCGTGGACGATGTTCCGCGGCAAGCGGCTGAAGGTGCTCGGCGTCGAGCTCGACGAGCGCACCGGTGCAGCGGGAACCCTCATCGATCCGCTCACGGTTGGTTGCTGGGACGGCTCGCTCGTGCTCGACCGGGTACAACCGGAAGGCAAGCCCGCGATGGCGGCGCGGGCGTGGGCGAATGGCGCCCACCCGCTGCCGGGTGAGCAGTTCGGTCAGTCGATGCGCGCCGATGCGGACGTCTCGTGAGTCACCGGCAATCCAGTCAACAGCGTCGTGCGCCGGCCTCGGCGAAGCATGCAACCAAGGCACAGCAGTTCAACGGGAGACAGGTGACCGGCCAACAGGCGAACCAGTTCGATGCGCGTGGCCAGCGAGTCGCATCAGCTCGCCAGGTTGCATTCGATGCTCTCCTGCGTATCGAGCACGACGGTGCGTACGCGAACCTGCTGCTTCCGTCGATGCTCGATCGCAGTGGCCTGAGTGATCAGGACCGGCGATTCGTCACGGAACTGGTCTACGGCACGACTCGCATGCGGCGTGCGTGCATCGCGCTGTTCGAACGGTTCGTGATGACCGAGCCCGATCCTGAGGTTCGCACGCTGCTGACCCTCGGTGCGTACCAGCTCGCGTTCGCCGGGGTGGCACCACATGCTGCAGTCGGCGAAACGGTCGAGCTCGCCCATCCGAAAGTACGTGGGTTCGTCAATGCCGTGCTCCGCAAGGTTGCCAACACACCGATGATCTGGTCCGACGACGCCGACCGTCTCAGTTATCCGGACTGGATCGTGGACCGGTTCGTCGCCGAGCTCGGAGAATTCGAGGGTTTCGCTGCCCTGGAATGCATGAACGAGGCGCCGCAGGTGACGACACGCGACGACGGATACATCCAGGATCGCGGGTCGCAGTGGGTGGCTGATCTGGTCGGCGCGAAACCGGGGGAGTCGGTGCTGGACATGTGCGCGGCGCCCGGTGGCAAAGCCACAGCAATGGCCGGGAACGGGGCATTCGTCGTCGCCGCCGATCTCCAACCGCATCGTGCTGCGCTCGTTGTCCAGAACGCACATCGACTCGGCTATCACGTTCCTGTGGTGGTCGCCGACGGTTCGGCACCGCCCTTTGCACGACACAGCTTCGATCGCGTCTTGATCGACGCTCCGTGCAGCGGCCTCGGCTCGCTGCGCCGTCGCCCCGACGCCCGCTGGCGCATCAGTCGCGCCGACGTCGACGATCTGGTCGGTATCCAGTCGCGTCTGCTGCGTGCCGCTGCACCGCTCGTGATTCCTGGCGGAACGCTGGTGTACAGCGTCTGCACGATCACCGCAGCCGAGTCGATCGAGCACGCCACACCCGACGGTTTCGATGTCATCACCGACGCCCCGGGCGAGCCGTGGCAGCCGTTCGGATCCGGCTTCCGCCTACTGCCGCAGGACGCCGACACCGACGGGATGGTCATCATTCGGTACCGTGCTCGATGATGAGCACCACGTCGTCCGTTCGGTCAGAGCCCGCTGCGCCGGCGGCCAAGGTGCTGACGGTCAGCGACGGGGTCGTGCACGGGACTCGTGACGATGCCAGCGGCCGCGCACTCGTGGCCCAACTCACCGAAAACGGCTTCACAGTGGTCGACCATCGCGTCACGGCCGATGGCGCTGAAGCCGTCGCCGATGTCTTGGGCCAGATGAGTGACGGGTTCGCCGGACTGATCGTGTCCACCGGCGGTACTGGTTTCGCACCACGCGACCAGACGCCGGAGGGAACTCGAGCGGTGATCGAACGTGAGGCCCCTGGCCTGGCCGAGGCGATGCGTCTGGTCAGTCCCCTCGGCCGGTTGAGCCGGGGAATCGCCGGTATTCGCGGCCAGACGATCATCTGCAACACGCCCGGGTCGCCGAAGGGCTGCGTCGAGCAACTCGGCGCGATCATCGACGTCTTGCCCCATGCCCTCCGTCTGCTGGCCGACGCGCCGACCCAGCACTGACCGCCACGAGCGCACG
>JAYTRT010000191.1:0-2005 GCA_043746045.1 Actinomycetota bacterium
TGATCCGCCACGCCCCGAACGGCAAGGTCACCGACATCAGCTTCCTCGCTCGCACGGACGCGGCCGTCTACCATCCGAGTGGGAAACGGATCGTCGCGGTCGGCACCGACCAGACCGGGGCGTACGGGATCTGGCTGTCGAGCAACCTCGGCCTGAATCCGAAGATGATCCTCAGTGTCGCTGATCCGTCGACGCCTGTCACCGACCTGACGTTCTCTGCCGATGGGCAGACGCTGTATTTCATCCACGGTTTCGTCCACCGCCTGGCGGTCAGCAACCTCGCCTTGACCGAGGTCGGCAAGGCGGATCGGCACGAGGCAGCCCTCACCGCGAGCAAACTGGAGGACGCCCAAGCGTGGACGACCGGACCGTGCGACGGGACCGGAACGGTGCTGATGACGTCGGCGATCGCGACCGACACGACCGACCTGCGGACGATGAAGGACTCGCCGTTCGCGACATCAGGCGTGACGATTCGGCCTGTGGGTTGGTTGAGCGGCTATCGACTGGTTGTCGCGACACGGCCGTCCGGCTGCGATGGGCCAGCCGATGTGTGGATCTGGTCCGTCGTCGACGGCTTCCACCATGTGGCTCACAACGTGCTCGTGCCGGCGGTTCGCATTCCTCGAGGTCCGTTCAGCGACCTGCCCGACGTCATCGAACAAGCTGCGCCTGGTTGATGACCTCCATCGCCGCCCGGTCGGGCGGCAACGGAGTGCACCAGGCACGTGGATCCCGTTGGCCGCACCGCCAGGCGGCACGAGTACGTCGGGGTCGGCGATGGTCCGGCTCAGGGGGTCGGCGGAGGAGGCCAGGCCTCGGCGCTGACGAAGGTCCCGTCGTCGGCTCGTTCGAGGAGCCACACCGAACCTTTCTTCCATTGCGGCGCACTTGTGATCAGACAGCCCCGCCGTTCGAGTCCGGCGATCATGTCCGGGATCATGTCGCCGTGGCTGCACAGCACGGATCCGTCCGGGGTGTTCTGCAACAGGTTCAACATCGGCTCGAAGGGCCGGGCCTCGGCCAGGCTTTCGTCGCGGACCACGCGAACACCGAGTTGCCTGCCGAGCGGTTCGAGGGTCTGGCGACAGCGCACGAACGGGCTCGACAGCAGCGGTCCTTCTGCGCCCGCCGCGACAAGTGACGCTGCCAGTGCCTCTGCCTGCAGCCAACCGTTCTTGGACAGCGGCCGCTTTCGGTCGTCGACCACTTCGTGCAGACGATCTCCGGCCTTGGCGTGGCGAACGAGGAAGATCATTGCGATTCGTTGATGAGTTGCTGATGCCGTGCCGTGAGTTGGCGGACCAACAGCAAGAACGTGACGGCGGAGGCGATCTGCAACACGCTCGATCCGATCGAGACGCCGAACCGGTCGACCAATTGGTTGGCGGCCGATGTCGTCGATCTGCTGACCGAGAAGTTCGAGAAGGTCACCGAGAGGAACAGCACCGGCACGAGGCCGTAGAGAACCCACCAGATGTTGACGATTGCGCCGACTTTGTTCGTCCGCCAATCATGTCCGGAGTCCGGGTCCGAACCTTTCCACAGATCGCGGAACATCAGGAACGGCACGACGTACAGGATGAACGGTGGTACGAACCAGCCACCGATCGCCCAGCCCGGCTTCCAGGTTCCGACGCGGTTCAACGCCTGTAGGTTCTTGGCAATCCGGTACATCCAGATGATGGTCAGCACCGCCGTGGCGATCAGCACGGCAGCCGAGAGCAGACCGAGCAGCGCAGTGGCTCCGATGTCCCGCTTGAAGCTGTCCTCGCTGATCTTGCCGGCCAGGAAATCCTGGGCTTTCGTGCGGTCGCCGAACGATTTGAGCACGGCCAGCAGCAGCACCGGAACCAACACGATCAAGGTGATGCCCAGCCACTTCGCGACACCACCGATGCGTCTGAACGATGCGTACGCACCCTGGTTCGACCCGCCGTAGGCGATGTAACCGGGCGGCGGCGTCATGTTCGGCGGAGGAGGCGGCATCGACGACATCGGTGGC
>JAYTRT010000192.1:0-18684 GCA_043746045.1 Actinomycetota bacterium
GCTGCATCGCGATCGTGCGCCGGCGGGAACCACACTTCCCTCGCCTCCGGGTCCAACAACAACTTCGAGCTGTCGCACCCGGACGCATCGCCGTACACCCGGAAGCCGTAGAGGTCGGCGTCGCCGATGGCGGTGGCGTCGACGGTTGCAGTCCACAGGTCGCCGCCACGGACCATGTCGAACGTGTGTGTGGGTTGCTGCGGATCAGCTCGGTCGACGATCACCACGGTCGCAGCGTCGGCCACGGAACTCCACAGAGTCACCGTCCACGATCGCCCGATTGCATCCCATACAGCCGCCATCCGTCGATTCTGTCGCGCGATCCGGCCGGATGGAACCTGTCACCTCGCATGCTTGCCCGTAACCTGACGTCCGATGTCCGAATCGACCCTCACCGTCAGCGATGTGTCGGTGGCACTCGCCGCCCACAGTTACCTTGCCGACGAAGGCCTGACGACGGCCATCTTCCTCGCTCTCGCGCTTCGCCGGCCACTGCTGCTCGAGGGCGAAGCCGGTGTCGGCAAGACCGAGGTGGCCAAGGTTCTGAGCCGGTGGACCGGTGGCGAACTGATCCGGCTGCAGTGTTACGAGGGCATCGACGTCAGCCAGGCCGTCTACGACTGGGACTACAGCCGTCAGCTGCTGCACCTGCGCGCGGCGGAGGCCAGCGGCGAGGCCAAAGGCGCGGGTACCGACGCGCTCGAGGGACAGTTGTACAACGAGCGGTTCCTCCTCAAACGAGCCCTGTTGCGCGCGATCAGCCCGACGTCGGGGCCGCCACCGGTCTTGCTGATCGACGAGATCGACCGCGCCGACGACGAATTCGAGGCGTATCTGCTCGAGGTCCTCAGCGACTTCCAGGTCACTGTTCCCGAGCTCGGCGTCTTCCGCGCCGAACGTCCTCCCGTGGTGATCCTGACGAGCAACCGCACCCGCGATGTCCACGACGCGCTCAAACGGCGCTGCCTCTATCACTGGGTCGAGCATCCGACGTTCGAGCGCGAGGTCGCGATCGTCCGGCTGCGCGTTCCCCATGCCAGCGAGGCGCTGACTCGCCAGGTCGCGGCAGCCGTCGAGACACTGCGTTCGTTGAACCTCTACAAGCCGCCGGGCGTCGCCGAGACGATCGACTGGGCCACGGCCCTCGGCCGACTCGGTCTCAGCGAGATGTCGGAGGGCTTCGTCGCGGCAACGCTCGGCGCGGTGATCAAGTACCGCGAAGATCTCGAGCGGGTCCAGCAGCATGGCATCGCCGAACTCGTCAAACAGGCGGTCGCGCGAGCCGCCGTCCACGCGTGATGATCGACGACGGTGCCGAGGCGATCGCGATCGCATTCGCGAGGGTCCTGCGCGGCCTCTCGGTCAGTGCTCCGATCGGGTGTGTCCTGACGTTCGCAGAGGCCTTGGGCGCATTGGGCGGTGCCGACGTCGACGGACCTGACGGCGTGATCACCCGCGACAACGTCTATTGGGCCGCGCGAACGACACTGGTGCGTCGGCCCGAGGATGTGCCCGTCTTCGACCGTGCATTCGCAGTGTTCTTCGACGCCAACCTGACTCGCGGCGCCAAAATCGTCGAGCAGACGCAACGGATCACGATTGCGATGGACGACGGAGACACCGACGACGACGATGACGACGACGCGAAGGCGATCGACGCCGACGAAGACCCGACCATCCAGCTCCGCTTCAGTGCTGCGGAAGTGCTGCGCCACAAGGATTTCGGGGCCTACAGCGACGACGAATTGCGGCTCGCGCAACAGATGATGACGCGCCTGCGTTTCGTTGGTCCGCCGCGACGCTCGCTGCGATCGAGACAGGCCCGCCGCAACCAGCATCGCCCGGACCTGCGGCGGACCGTACGCGCCTCCCTGCGCGCCAGCGGCGAGCCGATCCAACGATTCTGGAAAGAGCCCGGTGAGCGGATGCGACCGATGGTTCTGCTGCTGGATGTCAGCGGCTCGATGGAGCCCTACGCCCGGGCCCTGCTGCGGTTCGTGCAGGCAGCCGTCGCCGGTCGCCAGCGCGTCGAGGCGTTCGCGATGGGCACACGTCTGACGCGTGTGACGAAGGAACTCGGCAGTCGCGATCCGGACAAGGCGTTACGACTTGCCGGCGAACGGGTCAGCGATTGGAGCGGCGGGACGCGGCTCGGCGAATGCCTGCGCCGCTTCAACGACGAATGGGGAGTCCGTGGGATGGCACGCGGCGCAATCGTCGTCGTGCTCAGCGATGGCTGGGACCGCGGCGAACCAGCGCTGCTCGCCGAGCAGATGCGCCGGCTGCAGCGGATCACACACAACCTGGTCTGGGTCAATCCGCTCAAGGTCACGCCCGGATACGCCCCGCTCGCTCGTGGGATGGCGGCGGCCCTTCCGTTCGTTGATCATTTCGTCGAGGGACATAGCGTGGCGGCCATGGAAGAACTGGCTCGCGTCATCTCCGGATCATCGTCAGGCGATCAGCGCTCTGCGGCGCGACATGCGTGAGATCCTCGACGACATCGAGCGGTGGCGCACGAGCGGCCGGCGGGTCGCTGTCGCCCGGGTCGTCAACATCGAAGGTTCTGGACCGCGCGACCCGGGCGCGTCGATGGCGGTCAACGAAGACGGCGAAGTCGCCGGTTCGGTGAGCGGCGGTTGTGTGGAGAGTGCCGTCGTGGGCGAGGCGCTGGCCATCCTGCACGGCGAACGGCCGCCTCGGATCGTGACGTTCGGGTACAGCGACGACGAAGCATTCGCCGTTGGTCTGACATGCGGAGGCACGATTCATCTGTTCATCGAAGCGTTGGACTGGTGACTGCCGAGGTGAGCGGACCCTTGCTCTACGAGCAGCTCCGAGATCGTATTCGCAAGGAGGAACGGGTCGGTCTCGTCACGGTGGTCGATGGTCCGAACGTCGGAGCCAAGCTGCTGATCGATTCCGACGGAACCGTGCACGGCACGCTCGGCGACCCGGAACTGGACCGGATCGTCGGCCGCGATGCGTTCGCCGAACTGGAGGCAGCCACGACCGGGATGCGGCACTACGGCCCGCAAGGTCAGACCACGCCGGAGGATCTGATCGACCAGGTCACCGTCAGCGTCTTCGTCGAGAGTTTCTCGCCACCGCCGCAGATGTGGATCTTCGGCGCCGTCGACTTCACGGCTGCGCTGGCCAAGGTGGCCAAGGTGCTCGGGTACCGGGTCACCGTCTGCGATGCCCGCGAGGTGTTCGCAACGAGACGGCGATTTCCGATGGCCGACGAGGTGCTGGTGTCGTGGCCGGCACCGCTGTTCGCCGGCCGGGGGTCCGAACTCGGACCACGCGATGCCGTCTGCGTGCTGACCCACGATTCGAAGTTCGACGTTCCTGCCGTGATGGGCGCGATCGGGACCAACGTCGGTTACATCGGGGTGATGGGCAGCCGCAAGACACACGACAGGCGGATGCAACGGTTGGCCGAGGCCGGCCTGGTCGCACCGGATCAGGTTGCCAGGCTGATGTCGCCGATCGGTCTCGACATCGGAGCGCGTACGCCCGAGGAGACAGCCATCTCGATCTGTGCCGAGATCATTGCCCGGCGCACGGGGCGGGTCACGCCGTCGTTACGCGATGGGCTCGGCGCGATCCACAGCTGACGCCCACCACGGGTCCCCGACCGGTCAGGCCGGCACAGAACAGGCCAGCACAGAACAGGCCAGCACAGATCGCGTCAGGACGACGGGTCGCCGAAGCGGAGGCTGCGGCGGGAAGCAATGGAATCCACTTGGACATTGCGACCGGTGTTCGGCGCATGCACGATGGCCCCGTCGACGCCGAGGTAGAGCATCACGTGACCTGGGTAGTAGGCGAGGTCGCCGGCAACCGCGGTGTCCTGGGTCCGTGCCGCTGCGGCCCTGATCTGCGCGCCCGACTGGCGGGTCAGAGTTGCGCCGGCCACACCCCATGCGTAGGTGGTCAGACCCGAGCAGTCGAAGCCTTCTCCGGCCCGACTCGTGTTGTGGTGGTACGGCACGCCGAGTTGACTCAGGGCTGCCATCAACGCTGTCTGGTGGTCGGTGTCGGCGCCCTTCCAGGCTGCGATCATGCGCGCCGGAACGATGTCGAGGCGGCCGGCGATCGCAGTGGCGATTCCGTCGCGCAGGCTGCCGTATCGAGCGAGCATCGACGGATCGCCGCTCGACTGGTAGTTCTGCAGGTCGGCCAACGCTGCGCCGGCGATGTCGGCGACCGGATCGACCACTCGGACCTTCGAGCCAGCCGCCGATGGCGAAACCTGTGCTGCTGCGGCAGCCGAGGCCGTCGAGAACTCGCTGGCGATGGTGCCGATGCACGTGGTGGCGACCAGTGCAGCGATGCCGATCCGTGTTCGGAGTCGGCGGCGACCGTGTAGAGCATCAACACGCTGTCCCATGTCTTGCTGTCCCTTTCGTCTGACGCATCCGACGATCGGCCGTTCAGTTGGCGGCAGCCGATGACGAATGTCGTGAAGTGAGCGTGTGCCCGCTCAGGTCACCGCAGCGCCAAACGAGAGCGCAACGCTGTGTGACGTACTGGCCGATTCGAGCGGCCGATTCGTAACAGGTCGCCATGATAACGACATGAAATTGCAACAATCAACCTGTCCGTAACCTGTTCGTCATGTTTGTCGTGAACAGAGACCGGGTACATGAGCGCTGATCAGGCACGATGGACCTATGAAATTGATCGCAGATGATCGAGAAAAGATCTGCGCAGTCCTCCTTGCCGCCGGCCTCGGAAGCCGTTTCGGCGCGACCACCGGTCACAAGTTGCTCGCCGATCTCCGCGGCCGAGCGGTGTACCGCTGGGCACTCGACGCCGTCGTCGGAGCCGGTTTCGGCTCGGTCGTGGTCGTCACCGGTGCGGTCGAATTGGACCTGCCCTCGATGCCCGAAGCGACGCGAATCGTCCAACACGTGCACAACCCGCATTTCGCCGAAGGTCAGGCAACCTCGCTGCAGTGCGGCCTCCGGGCAGCGTCCGAGTTCGGTGCGGTAGCGATGATCGTCGGCCTCGCCGATCAACCCTTCATCACGACAGACGCCTGGCGGACCGTTGCCGCGTCACCTGCCGAGATCGCAGTCGCCACCTACGCTGGTCAGCGAGCCAATCCGGTGATGTTCCGCCGCTCGGTCTGGTCGCTCCTCCCGAGCAAAGGCGACCAAGGAGCACGTAGTCTGATTGCCTTGCGCCCGGAAATCGTCAGCGAAGTCGCCTGCAACGGCTCTTTTGCCGACATCGACACGATGGAGGACCTCCAGCGATGGAACTCGTCAACGAATTCACAGTGAACCGCCCGATCGACGAGGCCTGGGCTGTCCTCACTGACGTCGAGCGAATCGCCCCCTGCTTGCCCGGTGCCCAACTGCAGGAGATCGAGGGCGACATCTATCGTGGTGTGGTCAAGGTCAAGGTCGGCCCGATCAGCGCTGCCCTGAAGGGCGAGGCGTCGTTCGTCGAACGTGACGACGCCAACCATCGCGCCGTACTCAAAGGTGACGGTCGCGACACCAAGGGCAACGGCAACGCGTCAGCGCTGATCACGGCCACACTCGAGGAGATCAGCCCGACGAGCGCGAAGTGCGTCGTGCACACCGACCTCAACATGACCGGAAAAGTGGCTCAGTTCGGACGCGGCGCGCTTGCTGACATCAGTGGGAAGTTGATGCAACAGTTCGCCAAGAACCTCGACGAGATGCTGGCCGCAGACAAGCAGGCCACGGCGACGAGTACGCCGGCAGCCGAGCCGGAGGCGGCGACGCCTGCCGAATCAGGTGTCCCGTCGGCCGACACGGCATCGATCGCCGGCTCGATCCCATCGACTGCCGCCACAGCGGACATTGCTCCACCGTCATCGACGACCCAGGACAAGGCGACCCAGGAGAAGGCGACCCAGCCCACCACGACCCAGCCCACCACGACCCAGCCCACGACGAAGCGGATCATCGACGGGCCGGCAGCCGAACCGATCGACGCGTTCAGTCTCGGTGGCAGCGCGATCCTCAAGCGCCTGTTGCCACTCCTCGGTGGATTGGTGATCCTCCTGCTGGCGCTCAAGCGACGCAGGAAGTAGCCGCGTCCTGCGGTGAATCGTGCCTAAAGTCGATTCCGAGATGGACAATGCACCCGGACTCGACTCGGCGTTGGTCTCCGACATCGATCGTGTCCGCGAACTTCTCGGCCGCGAGCCGCAGGGCCGGTTCGAGGTCGTGGTCCGCGATCAATCCGGCGACCCCGTCGTGCTGCGCAATGCCCCGCTGCTCGACGACGGCACGCCGATGCCGACGCGGTACTGGCTGATCGGGCGTTCGATCGTCGCCGCCGTCGGGCGCTTGGAGGCAGCCGGCGGTGTCCGTCGAGCCGAAGCCGAAATTCCCGCTGAGGAGATCGCAGCAGCTCATGCCCGATACGCAGCCGAACGTGATGCGCACCTGCCCTCCGGTCATCTCGGCCCGCGCCCGTCAGGCGGTGTCGGTGGCACACGCCTCGGCATCAAATGCCTGCACGCCCACTACGGGTACTTCCTCGCCGGTGGCGATGATCCGGTCGGGCGTTGGGTCGATGCCCGGATCGCAACAGTGTTGCGATGAGCGCAACGTCGCGCGCCACCGCTGAGTTCGCGGACACCGAGGTCGTGATCCGCCTCGCCGTCGCCGACGATTTCGACGGAATCCTGCGGCACTTCGTGTACATCGTCCCCTGCGGAGTGGGCACACTCGGCAGTCGACACATCCATCACGATCCCCCTCTGCCGGAAGAACTGACCAACGCGATCGGCGAGATGATGGACCACGTCGACGACGCCAAGCGGGAGATACCCGCGTTGGCCGGAGCGACCGAGATGACCATCAGCGGCACGGTGGCGAATGTGGTTGCAGCCGTCGAGATCGGCGGCCAGGCTCCGGGCGGCGACTTCGTCCTCAGCCGGGAAGCCGCCGAGGACGTGTTCCGCACCCTCGCCACCGAAGCCGAGGTCGACCGCCGCCACAATCCCGGGCTGCCGGCCGAATCGGTCTCCGTCATCGTCGCCGGATGCTGCGCCATCGTCGGTCTGATCCGGGCGCTGCATCTGGACAGCGTTCATGTGGCCGCCTCGTGAACCGTGCCGCCTCGTGAAACGTGCCGCCTCGTGAATATGGATCGTCGGCCGATGAATCATCCATCGCTTCCGCCCAACAGCGGTCTGCGGCTGTACGGCAAACGGGTGATGATGCGACCCCTGGTTCCTCCCGACTTCGCGGCCTGGAGCGACGTGCGTCTGAACAACGAGAAGTGGCTGGTTCCCTGGGAGCCTTCGCGGCTCGCCAATCAAGGCGACCCGACTCGCGAACGCGATGTCTTCTCCTCGCGGTGCGCAGCACGCGACCGCGACCGGCAGTTGGGTGTTGCGTACGCCTTCGGTCTGTTCGTCGACGACCGAGTCGCCGGCGAGGTCAATCTCAACAATTTGGTTCGCGGCGCCCAGCAGGCGGCCACGATCGGCTACTGGATCGACCAGACGAGGGCCGGCCACTCGTACGTGGCCGAAGGGGTGTGCGTGCTGATGCGCTTCGCGTTCGAGCAACTTCGCCTGCATCGGCTGGAAATCTGCATCATTCCCCGCAACAGCAACAGTCGCCGGGTTGTCGAGAAGTTGAGGATTCGCGACGAGGGCACGGCTCGACGGTTCCTCGAGATCAACGGTGTGTGGGAAGACCACATCCGGTACGGGATCACGATCGAGGAATGGCAGGCTCGAAGTGATGAACTGACGACCGCCTGGCTATGAGTTGTGATGCCTCGTTCAGCCCAGATCGCGGCGGCCCGGGAGCAGGGCGCGTTCTGGGTGCGCTGACAAACGAGCGGAGCGGGCGGGGTTCACGGACCCGCCCGCAGCGCCGACGATCGTGAGTTGCTAGGCCTGTTCGGCGACCAACCGGGTGGAGGCAGCACGTGCCTGACGCACGGTGGTGCGGCGCTTCCACATCTTCATCTTCCAATGGCGAACCGATGGCCGTGCCGCACTGGCCTTGCCGCGTTCTGAATCGTGGTGATGGAGCGGAACCCATGCTCGGCCTGGCTCGTGCAGATCCTCGGCTTCCAAGCCGGAACTCACCTGGTTGGCAACTGAGCTGAGCTCGCTGTGGATGCGATGCCGCTCGTTGTGGGCGTGTGCTCGCAAATCCATCTTCGGCGGTGGGGCCGCCTCGGTGTTGTGATGACGCTGACTCATCCGTACCTCCTGTAAACAGTTCGGTTGATGGGCTCCCCTTCGCGAACACGGTATACCCACCACGCGCGCGCCGAAAGGCATTTCGACCTGATTTGTCAATACCGGTTGCGGCCGCTGGTCTCCGGGCAGTCAGTTGTCGGCTCGGTCCTTCGAGCTGATCTTCTGCTGCATCGCGGCGATCCGCTCGGCGAACCACGGCTGCCGGGTGCTCCACAATTGCGGAACGAGCTCGGTCTGGACCGCTTCGAGATGGTTGTCGACGTCGGCCATCTTCTGGATCGTGGCCTTGACGGACATCGCCAGTTCGCGAGGTGCGCTCGCTGCTCTGGCGGCCATTGTCTGGGCGACTGCCATCAACTGATCGTCGTCCACGCAACGATGCACCAGCCCGACGCGCTCGGCTTCTGCACCGTCCATCACTTCACCGAACAGCACCGCAGCCATCGTCGCCTGTGGACCGGCGATACGGCGGAACATCCACGTGTGACCACCGCCCGGATGAATGCCGATCTGCAGGAAACGAGTGTCGAACTTGGCGCGTCGCGCCGCGATCCGTACATCGCATCCGAGGGCCAGGTTCATGCCGGCCCCGACCGCTGCTCCGTTCACCGCCGCCAGCGTCGGCAGCGGGCTCCGTGCAATCCGTAGGAAGCCTTCGTAGATCGTGCCGAGACTTTCGCCCGTCGCGGCCGCGAGGTTGCCCAGGTTCGCTCCCGCGCAGAACGCAGGAGCCGCGCCGGTGACCACGATCGCGCCGATGCCCGGATCAGCCTCGATCTCGTCCATCGCGGCGATGATCTCGGCCACCATCGGCGCCGTCAGCGTGTTGCGCTCGGCCGGGTTGTTCAGGGTCAACGTCGCCACCCGATCAGCGATCGTGACTGTGACCAGTTTGATGTTCGGGGCAAGACTCATGATTCGATTGTCGCATGTGCGAGGGTGGCTCCGTGAATGGCCCAGCCGCCGAGATTCCCGCCGGGCGACCCGCGGAACCACCACTGGCACGGCCGGCCGCGACGGTCATCGTGGCCCGACCCGTACCGGGAGATGCCGGCGGTCTCGAAGTGCTACTGCTCGAGCGGAGCCAGATCGGCGCGTTCGCCGGAATGTGGGTCTTTCCCGGTGGCCGAGTGGACGATGCCGATGCAGGCGACGACGAGCTCGGTCGGGCCCGTTCGGCCGCAGTGCGTGAAGCACGCGAGGAGGTCGGCGTCGAGATCGATCCGTCCACGTTGATCACGCTGTCGCATTGGACCCCTCCGATGATGGCCCCGAAGAGATTCACCACGTGGTTCTTCGTTGCTCAGTGGGCCGGCGACGAGGTGCGCATCGACGAACACGAGATCGTCGCCTCGCGCTGGATCACTCCCGCCGACGCACTGACCGCCGGCCTGCCGCTGGCACCCCCGACGCACGTGACCCTGGTGACGCTTGCCGAGCTCTCGTCATTCGACGCGCTGCACGAACTGATCGCTCGGCGCGGTGTCGAGAAGTTCCTCACCGTCCCGGCCCGGCTCGACGGGATGTTGGTACTGATGTGGGAGCCAGACGCCGGATACGAGAGCGGTGACGCGTCCACGCCCGGCCGTCGCCACCGGATGGTCATCCCCGCCGACCAATCAGCCGGGACACCCCAGTTCTACGAACGTTCGCCCGAGTAGTCTCGGCGAGCATGCTCGACCACGTCTTCACCGATGCCATCGGTGCCCTCCGCGACGCGTTCGAGGGTGCATTCCTCGAGCGGCAGGCGTTCGAGGAGCACTTCCAGATCGACGTCCTCCTCGGTGACATCACGTGGTCGACGAGCTATGGCCTCCCGGGCGAAGGCCAGCCACCGCGAGTCGTCGCACACATCACCTTCGACTGGCCGACGTGGAGCCAGACCGCATACCGCCGCTGGTATGTGGACGAGGTGCTCGACGAGCAGCCGACGATCGAGATGGAGATCGTGTTCCGTGTCCAGCGGCTCAGCGAGCAGCCCGATCCAGCGCTCGTTCAGTCGGTGCTGCCGGAGATGAGCCCGCTGATCGGTAACGAGCGTCTGGAACGGGCCGGCGCCACTGTGGAGATCGCCTACCTGGCCGACGCAGAACCGGACGCAGATCGCGGCGGAGCCGTGCCGGCACTCACCCTTCCGGACTACGCGATCGAGGTCACCTACGAGGGTCTGTACGAGCTCGCCGAGGAGACGCTCGCCGACGGGGCGAGCAAATTGTTGGACGAACACTTCGGCACGCTCGGCTCGTGGATCGCGACCGCGTTGGTCAAGCTCGGAGACCTGCGCCTCACCTTCTTGCCCGCCGACGAGCCTGAATCGTGACCCGCGTCTTCGGTCTGTCAGCATCGTCGGATGCCATCATCTGCCCCGATTGAAACGGGACGCGCCGCCGTTGTCCTGCTCGAGATCAGCGAACGGATCGCGACCATCACCCTCAACCGGCCCGCCGCCCGCAACGCGCTGAGCAGTGAGATGCTGGCCCTCCTCCCGACGGTGATGCGAGAAGCCGACAGCCGTGACGATGTCGACGTGATCATCCTGACCGGCGCCGATCCAGCGTTCTCCGCCGGGTTGGACCTGAAAGAGCTCGGATCGTCGGCGAAGAACCTCGATGCCGGCGCCGGAACGCGTCGCCGAACAGGCGCGATCGAGGTGCGCTCGCCGTTTCCGACGCTGCAGAAACCTCTGATCGGAGCCATCAACGGTGCCGCCATCACCGGCGGGTTCGAGCTTGCTCTCAACTGCGACTTCCTCGTCGCCAGCGAACGGGCAACGTTCGGCGACACCCACACCCGCGTCGGCGTGATGCCGGGTTGGGGCCTGACCGTCCTGCTCTCGCAGGCCATCGGCGTTCGCCGGGCCCGTGAGATGAGCTTCACCGGCAACTTCCTCGGTGCCGACCAGGCTCTGCAGTGGGGCCTCGTCAACCGCGTCGTCGCGCACGACGATCTGCTGCCGACGACCCGACGGCTGGCACGCGACATCATCGGCAACGATCAGCCCGGCGTTCGCCAGATTCGAGCGACGTACGCTTCCATCACCCGCGATCAGCAGGGCTGGGAGATCGAGGCCGCCGACGGGGCCGAGTGGCGCGACACGATGTTCAGCGCCGACACGGTGGCCGCTCGCCGTGACGACATCATGACCCGCGGGCGAGCGCAGTAGCCCGTCGGCTCAGATCGACGCACCGCGAGCACGAAGATCGGTGTCGACCGCATCGCTGACGTAGACCGCGAGAATCGACTCGCCGTCGGTGTTGAGGTGGAACCCATCTTTCTGGCTGCGCACCGCCTTGTACCCGCCGTCACGCGGATCGAGCACGTACGGAGCGAATGACACGCCGTCGATGCCGATGAAATGTCTCCACGAATCGACGAAGATCACCTTCGGCCGCTTGGCCACTTCGGCCTGGACCACCTCGTTCTGCACGGCCAATCGCGCCGTCAGGTCGGCCTTCTCCGCATTCGGCACGCCGACCCAGACGAGGGTCCGGCCGCCACTGCTGAGAAAGTCCATCAACGCACCGATCCGCTTCGCATATTCGGCCCGCCACTGCGGCGAATCGACAGACTTGCCCGCAGCTGCACCAGCGCTGGCGTCGGTGCCCAGGAAGGATTGACCATCGTTGCCGCCGAACAGCGCGACGACGATGTCGGGGGCTGCCAGCGGAACCGACTGCTGCAGATGAGCCGGCCAGTCGAAGAAATCAGGGCGGACCAGGCCCGTCGAGACCTTGTAGTCGGTGGTCATCGACACGACTCCCGTTGCGGCGAGCGCCTTTTGCAGATACGGGGACAATCCGCCCGCTTCGCTGTCGCCGACGAGAAGGACTTTGGCCGGGTCGGCCGCCGTTGGAGTGTGGGGCGCCCTCGGCGCAACGGTGGCGAGCGTGGTCACCGGGCTTCCGACCGGCAGGCTCGTGCTTCCCGTTCCGCCGTCCGGTGCGCCAGGGATCGTCGTCGAGCCGTCCGCCACCGGTGACGTCGGATCTGTCACCGCCGCCGCAGTCGAGGTCGTGCCGCCGAACGTCGATCTGGCGACGGCGACGAGGCCGACCACGATCAGCATCGCGACGGCCAGCACCACCAGACGACGGACGAGGAATGTCCGTCGACTCGGTCGACGACGTCGGCCACGGGTCGACGCAGCGGCCCGGGGACGTGATGAGGAACTACCAGGCGGTCGACCGGTCGATCTGTTCGACGGGCTGGCGGTCGTTCGGCCTGGCGTTTTGCGTGGGGGGCGTTGCGGGTCCATGAACGTTGTGTTTCATCGTACGCGTCACGGACAGCTCTGGTCGTGACACAACTCGGTGCAGGCTAGGATCCTGCGATCCGGCACACACCGGGGAGAGACAAATTCGTCCGTTTCGGGCACATCACCACGACAAACAACACAAGGGGGAGCAATGCGGAAGAGCAACAAGATGCTCAGCGCGCTCGCAATCACCACGGTCTTCGGCTTCACCGCCGCAGCCTGCGGCAGTTCCAAGACCACCACGACGACCACCGGTTCGTCGGCGACCACTGCAGCGGGCGCGGCCACCACTGCCGTCGCGACCACCATCGCAGCTGGTTCGGCAACCACGGGCGCCGGGACGGCCACCACGGCCGGGGGCACCGCCACCACCGGCGGCAGCACGGTTTCCTCCACCGGCTCGACAGCAGGCGCGACCGGCAGCCCGCTCGATCCAGCCACCGTCACCGCATGCGAAGTCACCGACACCGGTGGCGTCGATGACAAGGGCTTCAACCAGTCGGCATACTCGGGCGTGACAACGGCAGCCACCAAGCTCGGCACGAAGTCCGACCTGCTCGAGTCCAAGACCGACGCCGACTATGCGCCGAACATCCAGAGCTTCCTGTCGAAGAAGTGTGCCGTCATCATCACGGTCGGGTTCAACCTCGACAGCGCAACCGCGACGGCCGCGAAGGCCAACCCGAAGCAGCAGTTCGCGATCATCGACTCGACCGCCAAGGACAACAACGGGACGCCTGACGATCCGACGGATGACAAGGCTCTGCCGAACGTCCGTCCGCTGCTGTTCAACACGGCTGACCCCTCCTTCATGGCCGGATACCTGGCCGCTGGCATGACCAAGACGGGGACGGTCGCCACATATGGCGGCATCGACATCCCGCCGGTGGACATCTTCATGACCGGCTTCCTCAACGGCGTGAACTACTACAACACCGCCAAGAAGACGACCGTCAAGGTGCTCGGCTGGAACGGCAAGACCGGCTCGTTCGCCGGTGACTTCACCAGCCTCGACAAGGGAACCTCCCTGGCCCAGGGCTTCGCCGACGAAGGCGCCGACATCGTGTTCCCGGTCGCCGGAGGCGTTGGCCTCGGCACGGCTGCCTACGCCTTGCAGAGCGGCAAGATCTCCGTCATCGGAGTCGACACCGATCAGTACGTCAGCAATCCCCAGGACAAGAGCGTGTACCTCACGTCGGTCCTCAAGCACGTCGACAACGCCGTGTTCGACACCGTCCAGAACATCGTCAAGACCGGCAAGCCGGGCGCTTCGTACCTCGGCACGCTGGCCAACGACGGCGTCGGGCTGGCCGACTACCACGACTTCGCCTCGAAGGTGCCGAAGGCCCTGCAGGACGAACTGACGCAGATCAAGGCCGACCTGATCTCGGGCAAGATCAAATCAGTGACCAGTTGAGCACTCCGTCGTCGATCGACCACGGCAACTCACACAGGTGAACGACCCAGGTCGTCGACACAGGTAGCGACACAGGTGAGGGGTCCATCTCGGACCCCTCACCGCGTTTTCCCGATCAGTCTCCTCCTATCTCCGGGTCCTGCTCGACGGCAGGCGTAATCTCGCTGCACACGCAGGGTCGTCATTCGAAAGAGGCTCAATGGAACTCGAGTTGCGCGGCATCACCAAGCGCTTTCCGGGCGTGGTCGCCAACGACGATGTCAATCTGACCGTTCGCGGGGGCGAGGTGTTGGCGTTGCTCGGTGAGAACGGTGCCGGCAAGAGCACCTTGATGAACATCCTCTACGGCCTCTATCGCGCCGACGAGGGCGAGATCCTGATCGATGGCACCTCGATGGACTTCCACTCCCCACGCGACGCAATCGCGGCTGGCATCGGCATGGTCCACCAGCACTTCATGCTGGTCCCCAACTTCACGGTGGCCGACAACGTCATCCTCGGGGTGGAGCCGACGATCTCGTTCGGTCGGATCAACCGACGTGCTGCCCGCAAACGGGTTGCTCAGCTGTCGAAGGACTTCGGACTCGAACTGGATCCGAGTGCTCTCACGGAGCACCTGGCGGTCGGTATCCAGCAACGCATCGAGATCGTCAAAGTGCTCTTCCGCGACGCCAAGGTGGTCGTCTTCGACGAGCCGACCGCCGTCCTCACCCCGCAGGAGATCGAAGACTTCTTCCGGATCGTGGAGACGTTGACAGCTGCCGGGCGCGCCGTCGTGTTCATCACGCACAAACTGAAAGAGGCTCTGCGAATTGCCGATCGGATCGTCGTCCTGCGTCGCGGCAAGACCGTTGGCGAGGCCGACCCGAAGACCGCGACA
Organism: Actinomycetota bacterium; assembly: GCA_043746045.1. GTDB lineage: Bacteria > Actinomycetota > Acidimicrobiia > Acidimicrobiales > Ilumatobacteraceae > WLMZ01. Next base: position 14,768 of record JAYTRT010000192.1, read on the forward strand.
CCGGCGGATCTGGCCGAAATGATGGTCGGGCGTGCGGTGGAGCTCACGGTGATCAAATCCGAGGTCGACGCCGGTGACACTGCGCTGCGGGTCACCGACCTGGCGGTCACCGACCCGGATGGGCGCCTCCTCGTCAACCACGTCAGCCTCGAGGTCCGCGCCGGCGAGATCGTCGGCATCGCGGGTGTGCAGGGCAACGGCCAGAGCGAACTTGTCGAGACGCTGGTCGGATTGCGTCGTTCGATCGGTGGTTCGGTCGAACTCGACGGTGTCGACATCACCGACCTCACACCGCGCCAACGTCATCAGGCCGGCGTTGCACACATACCCGAGGATCGCCAGCGCGACGGTCTGGTCAGCAGTTTCTCGATCACCGAGAACCTCGCCCTGACCGGGTACTACGAAGCCCCGCTCAGCAAGGGCGTGAACATGAACTGGGAAGGCGCGCGAACCGAGGCCGAGCGGCTCGTCAGGGACTTCGACATCCGTACGCCGTCCACAGAGACGAGCACCGGGAAGCTCTCGGGCGGCAACCAACAAAAGGTCATCGTCGCCCGTGAGATCAGCCGCCCGTTGAAGCTGGCGATCGCCAGTCAACCAACCCGCGGCGTCGACGTCGGATCCATCGAATACATCCATCAACGGCTCGTCGAACTGCGCGACAAGGGCGTTGCCGTGCTTGTCGTCAGTACTGAACTGGACGAGATCATGGCGCTGTCCGACCGTGTCCTGGTGATGTTCGGCGGTCACATCGTCGCCAACCTCGAACGGACCCAGACCGACCACAACGACGTCGGCCTCTACATGGCCGGGGCCAAAGGAGAACACATCTCGTGACCGCGGTGATCGACTCCCCCAGCACGGCGCCCGCCGCCGAGCCGCGACATTCACCGTGGCCGCAACGGCTGAGCAGCCTTCGACTGGTCGCGCTGGCGCTGTTCACCGCACTGCTCTTCTCGGCGCTGATCATCGCTCTGTCGGACCTCGACAAACTGAAGCGCGGCGATATCGGCGGCATGTTGACGAACGTCAAGGACTCGTACTCGGCGTTGGCCACGGGCGCTTTCGGCAGCCTGCGTGGTTGGAGCGAGACCATCACTGCCGCAACACCGCTGATCTTCGCCGGGCTCAGCGTGGCGGTGGCATTCAAAGCCGGCCTGTTCAACATCGGTGCGACCGGTCAGGTGTTCGCCGGCGGCATGGCGGCTGTGTGGGTCGGCTTCGCCGTCAACCTTCCGGCCGCGCCCCACATCATCCTGGCAATGACGGCCGGGGCGGTTGCCGGTTCGCTGTGGGGCGGACTCGTCGGGTTGCTCAAGGCCCGTACCGGCGCACACGAAGTGATCACGACGATCATGCTCAACTACGTCGCGACGTTCGCAGTGCTGTGGTTGCTGAAGACAACGGCGTTCCAGGCACACGGCCGCAGCGACGCCGTTTCACGCGACGTTGCCAAATCCGCTCGGCTGCCGTTCCTGTTCGGGTTCCTGCATCGTTCGTCGATCGACCTCCGCGCCCACCTCGGCTTCGTGATCGCGATCGCCCTCGCTGTGTTCGTGTGGTGGCTGCTGAAGAAGTCCAAACTCGGCTTCCAGTTCCGCACCCTCGGCGCCAACCCCGAGGCAGCCCGATATGCCGGCATGAACCCCGGTCGGCTGACGATCGGGGCGATGATGATCGCCGGCGGGCTGGCCGGGCTGGGCGGCGGCAGCGAGATCCTCGGAGGCATCAACCAGGGACACGCAACGGCATCGTTCGCCGGCAACATCGGATTCGACGCCATCGCTGTTGCTCTGCTCGGACGTTCCTCGCCGTGGGGCACCACCGCAGCCGCAATCCTGTTCGGTGCGTTGCAGGCCGGCGGTCAGGAGATGCAGTTGCAGGTGCACGTGCCCATCGATCTCGTTCTCGTGATCCGTGCCCTGATCGTGCTGTTCGTCGCCGCTCCGTCGTTGACTCGTATCATCTGGCGCCTGAAGGACACCGGATCCGACACGGGAACGCAGCTGTTCAAGGGGTGGGGATCATGAGGGAACCAACTCAGGTCTACCTCGATGCGCAACAGGCCATCGGGCGGTCGCTCGAGCAGATCAAGCGGGCTCGCAACCTCGGCATCGTCTATCTGATTCTCGCCGCAGTCACAGCGTGGCGGCTGACGAGCCACGCCGGCACCGCCACGTTCAACCTCAGCGGGGGCCGCTCGTTCGGTGTCGCGGCCGCACCGTTGGCGTGGATCGTGGCCGCGTCCCTGGCCGTGATGGGGGGCGTCCAACTCGCACGTGGTCTCGGTCGGTGGCAGAGCGCTGCGCTCGCCGCCGCCGCAATCGTGTTCATTTTCACGCTGCTGGCGTGGGCGGCAGCGCCGAACAGCTTCGCCTTCGTCGGCATGCTCACCCAGGGCATCACGTATTCGACGCCGCTGATCTTCGGGGCAATGGCCGGCATCATGTGCGAGCGATCGGGCATCGTCAACATTGCCATCGAGGGACTGCTCCTCAGTGGAGCCTTCACGTCGGCACTGGTCGGCTCGGTCGTCAGCTTCTGGGTCGGGGTCGCGGCGGCGGTCGTGGTCGGGGCACTGTTCGCCTGGTTCCTCGCGTGGCTGGCGATCCGGTTCAAAGTCGATCAGGTCATCGTTGGATTCTTCATCAACTTCTTCGTGCTCGGCCTGACCTCGTTCCTCGGCAACCGGATCCTGTCCGTCGACGAGGCGTACAACCAGGTCCGTACGTTGAAGCCGTTGAACATCCCGCTACTGCACAAGATCCCCGTCATCGGGCCGATCCTGTTCGAGCAGACGATCTTCGTCTACATCGCCTTCGCGTTGGTGTTCGTCCTCGCGTGGGCCTTTGCCAGCACCCGCTGGGGACTCCGCACCCGGGCAATCGGCGAGCACCCACGAGCCGCCGACACACTCGGCGTCAACGTCAACCGGCTTCGCTACGCGAACGTGATCGCGGCCGGCGGCGTCGCTGGTTTCGGTGGGGCCTGGTGGACGGCGAATGTCGGCCGGTTCAACGAGAACATCACCAACGGCCGCGGCTTCATCGCCCTCGCCGTCGTGATCGTCGGCCGGTGGAGCCCGACGGGTGCACTCGCCGGTGCTCTCGTCTTCGGCTTCTTCGACGCAATGGAGAGCAAGCTCAGCTTCCTGAAGACCGGTATCCCTGGCGAGTTCATCCAGATGACCCCGTACCTCGCGACCATCATCGTCGTCGCCGGCTTCGTCGGCCGCTCGCGTGCCCCTCGGGCAGCTGGGCAGCCGTACGAGAGCCAGTGACGCTCAGACGCTCACGACGCTCAGACGCTCACGACCGTGACATCTCGCTGATCGCCTGCACCTCGATACCGCCACGCGGGCGCTGCGTCAGCGTGACCGTCACCCGGTGCGGACGCGCGCTGAGCATCACCTCGCGGGCGATCTCGGCGGCGAGAGCCTCGGCGAACACCGCCCGGTCGCGGAAGCTCCACAGATAGAGCTTGAGGCTCTTGCTCTCGATGCACAGTTCGTCTGGCGCGTATTCGATGACGACATTGGAAAGGTCGGGCTGCTCGGTCACGGGACACATACTGTTGAGTTCGTCGTTGGTGAACCGGACGAGCGTGATGCCGATCGGCGCCGTGAACACCTCGACGTGGTCGACGGCATGACGCACCGTGCTCCCGAGAATCGTCAGTCCACTGGTGTCGGGCTGCGGATGCGCGACGGAGGTCGGGGTCGGTTCCATTGCCGCAAAGGCTACGGTGGGCGACCATGGCACAGGTTCTCTCCGACGAGCAGATCGCCCGCTACCACGCCGATGGGTTTCTTGCGATCGAAGGTTTCGCAGGGCCCGAGGCGTGTGCCGCACTTCGTCGGCGGGCGGTCTCGCTCGTCGACGACTTCCGACCAACGGAACGTCGAACGGTGTTCACCA
>JAYTRT010000193.1:0-1998 GCA_043746045.1 Actinomycetota bacterium
TGCTGCAGGGCTCTGACGACTACGGCAAGAAGCTCGCGCTCGGTTGGGGAACCAGCGACGACATCTGCGGAGCCGCCGTGTTCCTCGCCTCGGCCGCAAGTCGCTACGTCACCGGAAGCACGATCCATGTCGACGGAGGATCGAACGCGGCTCGCGGATGGATACGTGACGCCGAGGGCAACTGGGTTCCCTGACGAGCGTCTGCCCCGGCGACTGCCCCAGTGGCTGCCCCGGAGACGTCAGCGGGACACGGCGTCGTCGATCCGGTCGAGCATCGCTGGGTCGGAGTCGGCAGGAATGATCACGATCTCGTCGCAGCCCGCTGCCTCGAACGCCGCGATCGTCTCGGTCAGGCGGTGCGCAGTGAACATCGTCATCGCCTCGCTGAATGCCTTGGCGACGTCGACGCCGAAGACCGTGAAGTAGTCGGAGGCATAGCCGCGTAGCGTCGCTTCCGCATCGGGTCCGAGTGCGACGAACATGCCGATCGAGATGCGTGGCCGATCGGTCCGGCCGGCGGCCGCCCAGGCCTGTTCGGTTGCCTGCCGTGATCGAACTGCATCGCCGGGATCTCCGGTGAGCGTGAACCCGCTCACCCCTGCGGCCCACTGCGCTGCTCTGGCCAACGACTTCGGCCCCATCCCGCTACACAGGATGCTCGGTCCCCCTGCCTGCACCGGGGGCGGTCCGAGTGGTTGGCCATCGGCGGCGAGCCCGCCCGTCCACAGCCTCTGCAACTCGGCGACCGTGATGTCGAGCCGGCTGTGGCGATTGGCGAACGACGATCCGAGGGCCATGTAGTCCTGCTCGCGCCCGCCGACGCCGACAGCGAGGTCGACGCGGCCGCCTGACAGCACATCCATCGACGTCAGCTGTTTTGCCAGCATCGCGGGGGCGTGCCACGGCGCGACGGCGACATTGACGAACACCCGCACCCGCTCGGTCAGAACCGCCGCAGCATTGCACAGCGAGAAGCCCTCGAGGTTGTGATACGTGATCCGTTCCCCTGCCGAGATCGACGAATACGGACCCGCGTCGATACCTCGGCACCAGGCAATGACCCGATCTCGGTCAAGACCACGAGCCATTTGGGGGAGTGCGATGCCGATGTCCACGGCCGAGAAGATAGCTCTGCGCGCAGGGTGTTCGCCGACGTGAAGGACGACGAGGAACGGACGACAGCGATGAGGATGCGGCTGATCGATCCCGCCGTCGCCTGCAGCCTGAATTCGTTAGGATCCACGGGATGGCGTACCCGCTGTTGTCACCCCGGGACTTCGAGCCCGATATCACCGACGTCGAAGAGTTGCGCGCCCATCGCAAGACGAGGCTCGCGCTCGCCTATCGCGTGTTCGGCGCGCTGCGGTGGGGGGCGCTCGGCGATGGCCACATTTCGGCCCGCGATCCTGAACGCCGCGACCATTTCTGGCTCGCACGCTACGGCGTTGCGTTCCAGACCGTGACAGTCGACGATCTCGTTCTGGTCGGTCCGAACGGCAAGGTCGTCGAGGGCGACGGCTTCATCAACCAGGCTGCGCACAACATCCATTGGCCGATCCACGAGGCGCGACGCGACATCGTCGCCGCTGCGCACACCCATACGCCCTACGGCACGCCGTTCTCTGCGACGCTGGAACGGTTGCGGCCGATCACACAGGAGTCGTGCGCGTTCTACCAGGATCACGAGATATTCGACGACGAAGAGGTCGACATCGTCTCCACCGATGGCGGTAAGCGGATCGCCGCCGCGATGGGTGCTGCCAAAGGCGTCATCCTGCGCAACCACGGCCTGCTCACGGTCGGCCAGACAGTCGACGAGTGCGTTGGCTTCTACGTGATGATGGAGCGCACGGCCGAGGCGCACATGAAGGCGCCGGACGGGATCGCGATCGGTCACGATGCAGCAATGCAGGCCTACCGGGTGGTGGGCACGCACCGCGCCGGGTGGCACTACTTCCAGTGGCTGCTGCGCACCTATGTGCCCGATCCGACCGTGGT
>JAYTRT010000194.1:0-1997 GCA_043746045.1 Actinomycetota bacterium
GGTCGCCGTTTCCGGGCTACCAGCGCCGCCGCTGCACGGAGGTGTTGGTCGTCGAGATGACTCGTGCGTCTGGACGGCTGGGCTATGTCGTTCGTTGCGGCGGCGTGTTTCCGTTGAGGTAGGCGGTGGCAGCGAGGTCGGCGAGGTGGGTGGTGGCGCTGAGGGTTGGCGGTGTGGTCATGTCGTCGGCGTCCATCGCGATCGAGGTACGGATTTGGCCCGCGATGACCGGCTTGATGAACCCGAGGACGGTCGAGACGAGACGCATCATGGGCCGGGGGGTGTGGCCGATCTTGCCCTCGTGGCCGGTTGTGCGTTGGATCGTCTGGACGAACTCGGTGAACGTCAGGTTCTCCGGGCCAGCGACCACGAGCGTCTCGCCACTCGGTGCTCGGTTGCGAACGGCGTGTTCGATCGTGGCAGCTACGTCGTCTGCGGCAACGAAGTTGATCGGGTTGGCGCCTTTGCCGAAGATGCGGGTACGTCCTCGATGGACGAGGGGGTCTCCGATGAGGGTGAGCCAGGTCTCCATGAACGCTGTCGCGCGGACGATCGTGAAGGGGATGTTCGAGGCTCGCAACGCCTGCTCGGCCTGGTGTTTGGCGCGAAAGAGCGGGACGGGGCTTTCGGGAGCCGCTCCGACGATGGAGACGAGCAGGAAGTGCTGTACGCCGGCCTTCCCGGCCGCGTCGATGAGGAGTGCGTTGGCGTGATGGTCGATTGCTTCGGTGCCCGCGGCGTCGCGCCCGGCGAACCCCTGGATGCACGAGACCACGACGGACGCGCCCTCGACCGCCCCCGCGACCACCGAGGTGTCCTGGACGTCGCCCTTGACGACATCGATCGTTCCGCTCGCCCCTTCCGGTGTCCATCCGTGTTGCCGCGTCAGCACGCGCACGGGCAGCCCGGCGGCAGTCAGCCGCTGTACGACCTTGCTGCCGAGCGTTCCCGTTCCACCGGCGACGAGAATCACGAGGCCCGTCCGACGACGTCACGAACAGCAGCGGTGACGTCGGTCTCGGCTTGGTCGACGGGTTCCATGTAGAAGCGCGACCAGACGGCCGTACCGTTCGCTCCCTGCCCGAGAATCGTCACCCCACGCATCGCAAACGGAGTCTTGTCGGGACGCGTGCCGTTCCACTCCCACTCCGCCCACACCTCGTCCCCGTGGCGTGCGTAGCGCACCAGTTGCGCTTCGAGGTCGGGCAGGCCTCCCAGGATCTGCGTCCAGTTGCCCCGCACCTGCTGGGCGCCGACGAACGAGCGGGCCGGATGCACCGGCGTCTCGTTGCGGTAGTCCTCCGCAAAACACGCAACCACACGCTCGATGTCATGGCCGTTGATCGCGTCCTGCAGTTCGAGCAGAAGCGCCGGCGGGCCGGTATCGGCTGACGATTCGACGTCGCTCATCTCCGACTCCTTATTAGTTACAGTTACCTGTAGTGATTATGGATACTATGCCGCCGTGGCCGAACCTGTCAAGAAGCCTCGCAGCTACGACTCCAGCCGCCGCCGCGCCCGGGCCGAACTGACCAGACGCTCGATCCTCGAAGCAGCCCACGCTCTCTTCTCGGCGCACGGCTACGGCCCGACAACCGTGGCCGCGATCGCCTCCTCGGCAGGCGTCTCCGTCGAGACGATCTACAAGGCGTTCGGCGGTAAAGCCGGCCTCGCCCGTGCCCTCTTCGACCAGGCGCTCGCCGGTGAAAACCCAATCACAACCGGCGAACGCGCCGCCATCGTCAAACGCGACGAACACGATCCCCGCAAACGACTCCACGCATTCGGCGGCTTTGTCGCCGAAGTCGCGCCCCGCGTCGCACCCGTCATGCTCCTCATCCGCGCCGCCGCCGAAACCGATCCCGAAGCAGCAGCTCTCTGGCAGCACCTCAACGACGAACGCCTCGCCGGCATGACCCGCGACGCTCAACAACTCGCCGACGAAGGCCACCTCCGTGACGACGTCACCGCCCAACAAGCAGGCGACATCTTCTGGA
>JAYTRT010000195.1:0-18656 GCA_043746045.1 Actinomycetota bacterium
CCGACGAGTCCCGTGCTGCTGTTCATCGCAACCGTCGCGCTCGTCCTCCTGGCGGCCGCCCGATCGACCCGCCTTGTTCGAGCCCGGCACGTCCACGAAGCCCGGCTCGTCGAGGGCGAACGATACTTCCAGGCGCTGGCCGAGAACTCTGCGGATGCTGTCGTCGTGGTCGACAGCGATGGACGGATCGTCAACGAGTCTCCGAACCTCGCCGAGATGGTCGGCAAACCTGGCCAGCTCACGATCGGCCGCGATGCCATCGACTTCATCAACCCGACCGAGCCGGCGAGTGTCCGCACGGCACTCGCCCGGATGCAGGCATCGCAGGGTGTCGTCAATCAGGGCGATCTGCGGATCCGCCACACCGACGGTGGGGAACGTTGGTTCTCGCTGCGGATCATCAACCAGACGTTCGATCCCGCCATTGCCGGATTGATCGTCAACATCCACGACATCACCGATCGCAAACGGGTCGAAGCCGAATTGGTACATCGCGCCTTTCACGATCCGTTGACCGGCCTCGCCAACCGCGCCCTGTTCTACGACCGGATCGATCACGCACTGCGACGTGCTTCGCGAACCGGCAACGAACTGGCCATCGTCTACCTCGATGTCGACGGGTTCAAGACGCTGAACGACAGTCGCGGCCACGAGGCGGGAGACAACGCGCTGCGCGACATCGCCGCCCGACTGGTCGACTGTGTGCGCCCTGCCGACACCGTGGCGCGATTCGGCGGCGACGAGTTTGCAATTCTGATCGAGAGCCCGGACCCGCTCGCCGAAGCCGGATCGATCGCCGAGCGAATTCTGCACGCCTTCACGACACCGTTCCAGGTCGGTGAGCAACAGGTCGTCCTGTCGACGAGCATCGGCGTGACGATCGGCGATCGAGCGTCCAGCGCATCGTCGTTGCTCCGTGATGCCGACATTGCGATGTACCGGTCGAAGACAACCGGCCGGGCGAAATGGAGCGTGTACGAGCCACAGATGCGCGCAGCCGCCGTCGACCGGTTCCAGATCGAACTCGACCTGCACGACGCGCTGGCGCATCGCCAGTTCTCGTTGTTGTACCAGCCGATCGTCGAACTCGAACCAGGCACGATCATCGGTTTCGAGACCCTGATCCGGTGGCACCACCCAACTCGCGGTGTGGTCGAGCCGGATTCGTTCATTTCGATCGCGGAGGCCAACGGCAGCATCGTCGAGATCGGCAGGTGGGTGTTGGATGAGGCCTGCAGAGTGGCCGCCGAATGGCAGACGCGCTACCCGAACCGCAACCTGTCGATCGCGGTCAACGTCTCTGCTCGCCAACTCGCCCGCCACGACATCGTCGATCACGTTCGACTCGCCCTGCGTCAGAGCGGGCTCACCCCGGCCTCGCTCGTCCTGGAACTGACCGAGACCGCGCTCGTCCAGGATGCTGGTATCGCTGCTCTGCGTCTGCACGAACTACGCGCCCTCGGCGTGAAGCTCGCGGTCGACGACTTCGGCACCGGCTACTCGTCATTGAGCTATCTCCGACAGTTCCCGATCGACATCCTCAAGATCGATCGGTCGTTCATCAACACGATCACCGAGCGCGAACAGGTGCCGGCCATCGTCCGCGGTCTCCTCGATCTGGGCCGGACACTCAACCTGCAGACCGTCGCCGAGGGAATCGAAGAGGCGCTGCAGCGCGATGCGTTGCGCGATCAACACTGCCAGTTCGGACAAGGATTTCTGTTCGCGCGGCCGATGCCGCTCGCAGACGTCACAGAACTTCTGGCGAGCAGCTTCCCCTCCGATACCACCGATGCCACCGATGCCACCGATGCCACCGATGCAAGTAGGGCCTCGTCGCGGAGCGGTGGACGCACCGGAATCCTCAGCGTCAACTGATCAGCCTCGGCGTCAATGGTTCGGCGTCAACTGATCAGCCTCGGCGTCAATGGTTCGGCGTCAACGGGTCGGCGTCAACGGATCAGGCTTCGTTCGGATGAACCCCGGAGAAGTACTCGGCGTGCACCTCGGCCACGGGCATGAAGTAGGCGCGCACGGAACGGACGAGTCCATCAGCGCCGACCCTCCAGATCTCGATGCTGTCGATCTCGACCGGTCGGCCGTGCAAGACCCCCTCGTTCCGCATCACCACGGCTGCCTCGTCGGCGCAGACGATGATCTGGGTCGGGACCAAGTGCCACGCGCGACCGGTGGTCAACGACAACTCCCATGATGCCCGCACTGCCTCTGCGCCGTGTTTGGTCGGTGAGCCCACCGGATCGTCGAACGTGACGTCAGCGGCGAAGAGACCTGCCCACTCGGTCTGCCGACGTTCGTTCCAGAACTGGCAATGTCGTTCGACGGCGAGACGCACGTGGTCCACAGTCGGAGTCATTCCGCTTCAGCCATTCCCAAGGCGTCGGGGGCTGACGTGAAGGTCCCGCCCGCCGCCATCCACGCTCTGATGACACGCTCGCCTTCGGCCGGGTTGTACATGTCTTCCTGACGCGAGAACTCGCCGTTGCCCGCGTACTCGAGGATCGTGACACAACCGAAACGGTAGACGGCACCTCCGCCTGCTGGGTCCGGCATCACCTGCCACGGGTAGTACGCCACCCGATTGCCCTCGATGATCACCCACTCGACCGGGAACTCCATCATCGACACCGGCGCCATCAGCTCGATGATCTTGGCCTTGATGGCTTCGCGACCGGTGATCAGGCCGTAGTTGCATTCGTGCCATTCGCAATCGACGCTGTGGAGATCGGCCCACAGACTCCAGTCCCCCGCATCACCCGCTGCAACGAACGCCGTGTACGCCGCCTCGACTTCGTGGCGCGGAAAGATTTCGTCGCTCATGTGCGTTTCCCCCTCGACGTCGCATCGATGGACGACCGTCGACGCCGACCATAGCTCATCGGCTATCCTCGACGATCTGCCCTCCGTAGCTCAGCTGGATAGAGCGCCGGGTTTCTACCCCGTTGGTCGGGAGTTCGAATCTCTCCGGGGGGACCCACCAGAACAGCCGTCACATCGCCTCTCTCGCGCACCCCTTCGTCAGGATGTCGAACATCCACTCGAAGACAGGGGTCGTTGATGAAGGTTCTCGTTGCAACACATATCACCCAGGGTGTCGACCGCGGCGACTATTGCGGAACGCTCGACGGCGAGCTGGTCACACCGATCGTCGAGGTCGAGTGCAGCGACGGCGACGGATGCGGATGTTCCCGAGGGTTTCCCGGCCTGGCGAGCTCATTCGCGACCATCAGAGCAATGGTCGCCGAACTGCCCCACATCGGCGAGCACGAACTGATGATGGCGCTGGTCGACTCGCTCACGCGTGGCGGTTGGATGGACGACCTCCCCGTCACCGCACAGGAGGCGATGATCGAGGATCACCTCGGCGAGATCATCGACGTCTGCAACCGGTACCCGGTCGGCACCATCGTCTGCCGATCTGGCGACAACGTCTACGCGCGCACACACCTGGCGGCGTGACGCACCCTCAGGCCGACATCGTCACCAGTCGGCGGCGCAGGTAGTCGAGAGCGGTGATCACGCTCATCTGACGCATCTGGTCGCGCTGGCCGGGCAGGCGGGCCGTGGTGGTGTACACGTCGTCACCGATCGCGACTCCGATGCACAGGGTTCCGACGGGCATCCCGTCCTGTTCGGTCGGGCCGGCGACGCCGGTCAACGACAAGCCGACATCGGCCTTCATCACCCGCCGAGCTCCCGCCGCCATCTCGCCGGCGGCACTCTCACTGACCACCGGGCCCGGCGTGACGCCGAGCAGGTCGAACTTGACGTCGCTCGCGTACGACACGATGCCGCCGCGCAGCACATCGCTGGCCCCGGGGATGGCGGTCAGCCGTCCGGCAACCAGTCCCCCGGTCACCGACTCGGCAAGGGCCAGGGTCAGGCCGCGCGCGCGCAGGATCTGCAGGACGACCGATTCCATGGTGTCGTCATCGAAGCCGAAAACATGGTCGCCGACGATCTCCTGCACACGCACCGACCACTGATCGAGCAGCGCAGACGTGGCGACGGCCGTCGGCGCCTTCGCCGTCAGACGAATCTTGAGACCCTCCCAACCGCTGGCCAGAAACGCAAGCGTCGGATTTCCTGCCGTGTCGAGTTCGGCGATGATCGGATCGAGCTTCTCGTTCAGGCCACTCTCGCTGTCGCCCCATGTCCGTAGGGTGCGGCTGGCGATGACGGCTGTTTCTCCACTGCGGCGGTGCAGATCGGGAAGAATCGCCCGCTCGAGCATCTCCTTCATCTCGTGTGGCACGCCGGGCACGGCGTAGAGGACCTTTGCGGCACCGTCGACGACGACGGGACAGATCAGACCGGGCGCTGTTCCACGGGTCTGGGCGATCACGTCAGCGCCGGCCGGCACCTGGGCCTGACGGAGATTGTTCTCGGCCATGTACCGACCCCGAGCCGAGAACATCTCGCGGATTCGTTCGACAAGCACGTCATCAGTTACCAGATCGACGCCCATCACTTCCGCGATGGCGTCGCGGGTCAGGTCATCGTGTGTCGGTCCGAGGCCACCGCAGACCACGATCGCATCCGCGTTCGCCAGCGCCATCCGAAATGCGGCGACGACTCGTCCGAGGTTGTCGCCGACCTTGATCTGCAACAACGAGTCGAGTCCATGAGCGGCCAATTGCTCGCCGATCCACGAGGAATTCGTGTCCACGATCTGACCCAACAGCAACTCGGTGCCGACTGCGACGACGTCAACTCGCATGAACCATCCGTTCCAACTCGTTGTTTCGGTGAGCACGCCACATGTACTGCGCGAAGCTGATCAGCGCGAGCGCCACGGACAACCACAGCAAGCCCTTCCAGAGCCACCTCGTGTCGATGGCCGTCCACGGCGCAATCGCGAACGCAACGGCGAACTGTTGCGTCGTCGTCTTGACCTTGGCGATCTTGCTGGCCGGCACGCTGACACCCTTGGTCCCGACGAACACGCGATAGAGGCTCATCGTCAGCTCACGGGCAAAGATGATGGTCACGGGGAGCCACCAGAACACCCCGACGTCGATCAGGGTGATCATCGCCAGCAGAACGAGGAACTTGTCCGCGAGCGGATCGATGAACGCGCCGAAGGTGGTCACACCGTGGCGACGGGCGAGAAAGCCGTCGATTCCATCGCTGGCACAGAGAAAGAACCAGACGATGACTGCGATCCAGCTGCCACGGCCGGTGTCCGGGATGACGATGAACATCACCGGCGAGATGAACATTCGGGCGATCGTGACGAGGTTCGCCCATGTGGCGAGAGCATTCGGATCGACCGGCATCACTGCACCTCTGCTGCGCCGGCAGCGACAAGATCGGGCCCGAGTGCGTTGACCACCGTGATTTCGTGGAATTCTCCGACCGTGAGGGCATCAGGTACGTGGATCACACCGTCGATCTCCGGCGCTTCGTGGTGACTCCGCCCGATACCTCGTTCGTCGACGAGGACCCGCAGCGTCTCACCGATCAACGAGTCGCGACGCGCGGCCGTGATGGAATCCTGCAGCTCGCGCAGTTCGGCGAGACGGTCGTGCATCAAACTCTCGTCGACGGCGCCGTCGAGGCCGACCGCGTATGTGCCCTCCTCCCTGCTGTAGGCGAAGAACCCACACCAGTCGAGCTGTGCCGACTCGACGAAGTCGAGCAGTTGATCGTGGTCGTCCTCGGTCTCACCGGGATACCCGACGATGAAGTTGCTGCGGAACGCGGCCATTGGCTCACGCGCGCGAATGTCTTCGATTCGTCTCAGGAACCGGCCTCCGTCGCCCCAGCGACGCATGCGGCGCAACAGCGGCTTGCTCACGTGCTGCAGCGAGAGGTCGAAGTAGGGGACGCCCGTCTCACAGATCGCATCGATCAGATCGTCGGACAGATCGCTCGGGTACAGGTAGAGCAGCCGGACCCAATCGGTGACTGCGGTGACGGCCCGGACCAGTGGCACGATCGAGCCTGCACCCAATTCGTCGGGCCGATCCTTGCCGTAGCTGGCCAGATCCTGGGCGATCAGGACGATCTCGCGAACCTGCAACTGTTCGACCTCGCCGAGGATCGAACTGACGTCTCGGCTCCGCTGCGGTCCGCGGAACGACGGGATCGCGCAGAATCCGCAGGAACGGTCGCACCCCTCGGCGATCTTGACATAGGCCCATGGTGATGTGGATTTCGGTCGGGGCAGATTGAGCAGGTCGAGCGTCGGCACGGGGGCCGACCCGACGGGAATCAGTTTGCGCTTCGGCGTTGCGAGGACGTTCACGGAGACGCCGAAGCCCGCGACCTGATCGACCTCGGGTAGCGCCTCAGCCAATTCCGCGCCGTATCGCTCGGCCATGCACCCCGTGACGACGAGCCGCGATCCGGCACGCCGCTGATCCTCGAGCGAGAGGATGGTGTCGATCGACTCCTGGCGAGCTTCACCGATGAACGCACACGTGTTCACCACGACCAGATCCGCGAGGCTGGCATCGTCGGTGGCCACCATCCCGTCGGCGACGAGCGTGCCCATCAGTTTGTCGGAGTCGACCTGGTTCTTGGGACAACCCAGTGTCTCGATGAAGAACCGCTTGGCCACGACGAACGAGCCTACCGAACGAGTCCGAGAGCCGGTCGGTTACCAGCGAGTACTGCCGAGGTGACGATCGCCGTGTCGTTACAGGAAGTTGAGCCGTAGACCACGATGTGGCCACCTCGTCTTGACCAACTTCCCGGAGCCCGAGAGCGTGATGAACGCGGTCCGGTATTCGCCGCTCCCGTCTTCGTCGCCGAAGCAGATGTTGGTCGTCAGCGGATCGCCTGTCGGGTGATGGGTCACGCTGGAACCGTCGGCGGAGATGACGGTGATGCCGCCATTGGACAGCGTCGCGACACAGACGTTGCCGTCGCCGTCGACACCGAGCGAATCCAGCAATTGATAGCCGGCGAGGCCGGCCAGACAGACCGATGGATCGATACCGGCCGGCTCGACGATGACGCCGGGCGCGCTGATGGCACGCTGCATCACCCGCCCGTTGAATGTTTCCGCCCAGTACACACGCGTTTCATCGGGCGACAATCCAATGCCGTTCGGAGCCTCGACAGGGTGGACGACCTCTCTGATCGACGAGCCATCGGCGAGCGCGTAGTAGATGCTGGTCAAATCGCTCGTCCGAGCAGCGCCATCGCGGATGCCGTGATCGGTGAACCACATACCACCGGCCGAATCGAAGACGATGTCGTTCGGGGCACGCAACGGGTGGCCGTCACACTCCGTGTACAGGTCGGTGATCTCGAGCGTGTCGAGGTCGACACGCTGGATGCTGCCGCCGACGTACCGGCTGGGATCGAACGGCCCGGGAAGGAGCCATTCGCCGACCTCGACCGGGGTGAAGCAGCCGCCGTTGTTGCACACGTACAGAGCACCGTCGGGCCCGATCGCGAGTCCGTTCGGACCACCGACGATCTCGACGATCGTGTGCTTGGTGCCATCGGGCATGACGCGCGTGATCCGCGGGCCGAACATCTCGACCAGGATCACGGACCCGTCGGGCATCGCCACCGGGCCCTCGGGAAAGCGAAGTCCCGACGTGACCTCGACGAACTCCAGTTGCCCCAGCTGCTGATCCAGCGATTGTGTCTCGACCGATTCCGAATCCGGCATGGCAGAACCCCCTCTGCGTTCGTGTTCGTCGGCGAACCTACACCCCGCTCAGGAACCACCCCTGCGTTTGCGTTCGTTCTCCTGGATCAACTCGAATTCGTCGACGGTCATCAGGACGGCACGTGCCTTCGAGCCCTCGCTCGGGCCGACGACGCCCCCCTGTTCGAGCAAGTCCATGATCCTGCCCGCCCGAGCGAAGCCGATCTTCAGCTTGCGCTGCAACATCGATGTCGATCCGAGCTGACTGCGGACCACCAATTCCATCGCCTGACGCATCAGCTCGTCGTCGTCATCGTCACCACTCGAACCACTGCTGCTGCCGGCACCACCGGTGCCGAACAAGCTGTTGCTGTTGCCGCCGTCCTCGTCGCCTTCGACACCCGACACGTAGTGGACGTCGGGTGCCTGCTTGCGCCAGAAGCCGACGACCTTGCGGACTTCTTCCTCGCTGACGAACGAACCCTGAATTCGCTGAGCGACGTTCGAGTTGCCGGGCAGCAACAACATGTCACCCTTGCCGACCAGCTTCTCCGCGCCTGGCTGATCGAGGATGACACGACTGTCCGTCAAGCTGCTCACCGCGAATGCCATCCGGGCCGGCACGTTTGCCTTGATCACGCCCGTGATGACGTTCACGCTGGGTCGCTGCGTCGCGATGATCAAGTGGATGCCGACGGCGCGGGCCTTCTGAGCGATACGGGTGATGCTCTCCTCGACGTCGCGGGCGGCCACCATCATCAGGTCGTTGAGCTCGTCGACGACCACGACGATGTACTCCATCCGCTTCATCACCTCGGTCGACGATGACTCGGTCGATCCCGAGCGAAGGCCGACGTCGACGCCGAGACCGCTGTCGCCGTCGGCATCGTGGTCGCGGTCATCGACTTCGATCCGGCCGAGACCGATCTGGTCGATCTTCGAGTCCGGTTGCAGCTCGCCGCGATCGAACGCAGCGTTGTAGCCCCCGATGTCACGGAAGCCGACTTCGAACAGCACGTCGTAGCGGCGGTCCATTTCCTTGCATGCCCACTGCAGAGCGTTGGCGGCCTTCTTCGGATTCGTCACCGGCTGGGTGAGTAGGTGCGGGAGTTTGTTGTACTGGCCCATCTCGACCTGCTTGGGGTCGATCAGGATCAACTTGACCTGATCCGGCGTGGATCGCATCAACAACGACGTGATGATGCAATTGATGCCGCTGGACTTGCCCGCACCTGTCGCACCGGCGATGAGCAGGTGTGGTGTGGTACCGAGGTTGAGGAACACGGACCGCCCGGCGATGTCCTTGCCGACCGCGACGTCGAGCGGATGCGACGCCGTCTTGGCCTCGGGGGACGACATGATGTCGCCGAGCGAGACCAGTTGCCTTGTGTGGTTCGGTACCTCGACGCCGATCGCGGAACGGCCGGGAATCGGAGCCAGGATGCGCACATCGATGGCGGCCATCGCGTACGCGATGTCACGGTTGAGACTGGTCACCCTGGCCACTTTCACGCCGCTGCCGAGTTCGAGTTCGTACCGGGTGACGGTCGGCCCGACCGTCATTCCGACGAGCTTGGTCTCGACGCCGTGCGAGTTGAGCGAGTCGACCAGCGTCCGGCCCCGCGCCTCGACCTCTTCCTTGTTGATCGTCTGCACACCGGACCGGTTCAGGAACGATGCCGGTGGCAGCTGCCAATTGCCCCGTCTGGCAGCCGGACCGAGATCCAACTCGGGCTGCTCGATCGCCGACACCCCGACGGTCGCTGTCGGCATCGGGGGCGCTGGGGGGGGCGGTGCAACCTTCTTGGCCCGTGGAGCCTTGATCGGGAAAAAGTCACGCTCCTCGGCGTCGACGTCGTAGATGGTCGGAGGCGGGCCCGTACCGAGCTCGGGAAGCCGCTCGCTCGACAGCGTGGACATGTCGCCGACCGCGCGTTTGGCAGCCCGCCCGACCGGGACGCTGACCGTTTCGACGCCTGTGCGAACCAGACTGCCGAGGGTTCGAACCGACAGGTTGGAGATCAGCAGGACGCTCGCCAGCCCGATCGCCAGAAGAAGGATCACCGCACCGACCGGGCCGATCAGTGAGCTGAGGGGGACGGCGATCAGTGAGCCGAACAGACCTCCGGCCTTCTTGAGCAGGTTGCTGTTACCGGTGATGCCGACATGGCGGGCACGGGCGACGTGGAGCAGGCCCAGCATTGCAAACGTGAGGCCGCCCCAACCGGCCACCAGACGCGTCCGGTGCTGACTCTTGCCCGACCTGATCAGCGCAATTCCGGTCGCGATCAGTGCGACCGGTACGACGAACCGACCGAGACCGGTGAGGAACCCGAGCAGATCCGAGACGAGGCGGCCGAGGATGCCGGCGATCTTGAGGTACGTCGCCAGCCCGACGAGCACGCCGCCGAGGATGAATGCGATGCCGATGAATTCGTGTTCGCGCCCGCTGACCGCCTCGCGCAGATCGGCGCGGGCTCGATCGCCGCGCCGTGTCGGGGCGGTTTCGTCCGCCGTACGGGCCGCGATCGCGCGTTTGTTCTGCGCGGTCGACGTCTTCGAACCGGGGGAACGCGAACCCGAAGACGACGACGAGCCACCACGCGGCAGAGCGGGCGTCGACTTACCGATCGAACGGCTGGACCGCTCGTTTCGGGACTCGCTACCCCAGGTTGCCATAGATGATCAACGTACCAAGGGGGCGCGCGCTGCACGTGCCATTCACGGCGCAGGCACGGCAGTGTCGGGGATGAGCTGCTGGTTCGTGCCGAGGATCTTGCCGGTCGGCCCGATCGTGACCTCGAATTCGCCGCCGAGCGCCGAGTCGACCGTGACCAGGTAGCTGACCCCACCTTCCTGTACACCGACGACCGAGAACAGCCGGAAGGTCGATTTCGGCAGCGAGCCGACGACCGTTGCCATCGCCCTCGTCTCGTCGAACGTGAGGTCGGCCACGCCGAATGTCGGACCACTGGCGGCCTGCGGTGCAGCGGGGGCTTGCAGGGCACCGGCCATGAACACATACGCCACCGCCTGAGTGGCATTCGACTCGGCGACATAGACGTTGACCAGGGTCGGGGTGGCATTGACCTCGAAGAACCGTTGCGGACCCCCGAGTGCTTTCTCCACCGCAGCAATCGCCGGCCGGATCTGTTCGATCAGGACCGGTGCCTTGCCGACCGGGATCGGAACCGCCGTCGTAGTGGAGACGCCCACCGCCGGACTGGACGATCCAGAGGATGTCGAGTCGGCACAACCGCCGGCCACTCCCGCGAGCACGACCCCGAGGCCGACAACACCGGAAAGCCAACGGCGGTGTCTCGGCAAGCTCAGGCCTCCATCACGACGGGCACGATCATCGGCCGACGCTTGGTGCGCTCGCTGACGAACTTGCCTGCCGCCCGGCGGACATCGCGCTCGAGTGCGTCCACGTTGCGTTCGCCCTTGGCGAGTGCGGCTTCGACGGCGGCGGCCACCCTGTCGCAGGCCTCGTCGAGCAGATCTTCGGCCTCTGGCGCGTAGACCCAGCCTCGCGTGATGATCTCGGGCCCGGTCAACACCTTGCCGGTGACGATGTCGACGGTGACGACCACGACGACGACTCCTTCTTCGGCCAGTACTTTGCGGTCGCGCAGCACTCCCTGGCCGACGTCGCCGACGATCCCGTCCACGTACAGGTACCCGGCCGGGACGCGACCGGTCGGCGCCAGACCGTCGTCACCGAGCGTCAGCACGTCACCGTCCTCGCAGAGCAGCACGTTCTGTGGCTTGACGCCCATCATCACGCCGAGCTTGGAGTTGGCGACCAAGTGGCGGTACTCGCCGTGGATCGGGACGTAGAACTCGGGATTGACGATGGAGAGATACGTCTTGATCTCGTCGGCTTGGGCATGGCCGGTGGCGTGCACATCGGCGACGCCGCTGTGGATCACCTCGACGCCGGCGCGGAGCAGACCGTCGATGACCCGGTTGACGTTGCTCTCGTTGCCGGGTATGGCGTGGCTGCTGAGGATGACCGTGTCGTTGTCGCCGACCTTGACCCACCGGTTCTCGCCTCGAGCGAGCAGGCCGAGCGCCGACATCGGCTCGCCCTGTGACCCGGTCGACACGATGCACAGTTTCTCCGGCGGATACTTGTCCGCGTCCTCGATGTCGATCAGCGACGCATCGGGAATGTGCAGAATTCCGAGGTCGCGCCCCATCCGCACGTTCTTGCGAATGCTGAGACCGAGTGTGGCGACGATGCGACCGTTGGCGATCGCAGCATCGGCGATCTGCTGGATTCGGTGCAGGTGGCTGGCGAAGCTGGCGGTGATGATCCGCCGTCCGGTCTGCTCGGCAAAAATCGCGCGCAGCACGGCGCCAACGGACTTCTCGCTCGGCGCGTGGCCGGCTTCTTCGGAGTTCGTGCTGTCGGCGAGCAAGAGGCGGACGCCTTCGGTCGACGAGATCGCGCCGAGACGGGCGAGGTCCGTACGCCGTCCGTCGACCGGGGTCAGGTCGAGTTTGAAGTCACCCGAGTGGACGATGACACCTTGCGGGGTATGGACGATGACGGCGTGAGCATGCGGCACGCTGTGCGTGACCGGGAGGAATTCGACGTCGAACGGTCCGATCATTCGTCGCTCGCCGTCCTTGACGACGATCAACTCGGTGCGCCCCAGAAGGCCGGCTTCCTCGATCCGGTTCCGGGCCAGGCCGAGCGTGACCGCAGATCCGTAGAGCGGGAAGCTCAGCTCGCGGAGCAGGTACTGCAACGCCCCGACGTGGTCCTCGTGGCCGTGGGTGGCCACGCACCCGACGACGCGGTCCTTGTTCTCACGCAACCACGTGAAATCGGGAAGGACCAGGTCGATGCCGTGCATGTCGGCGTCGGGGAACATCAACCCGCAGTCGATCAGCAGCAGCTTGCCGTCCTGCTCGATGGCCATGCAGTTGCGGCCGATCTCGCCGAGTCCGCCCAGAAAAGTGATTTTGACGGGAGCTGTCACGGCTCACAGGCTAGGGCGAAGCGGGAAATCATCCCTCCATCGTTGCAGGTTGGCCCAAACCAACGGGGCTCGCTGCTCCACGAAATCAGGCGCATCGCCCATCGGGAGGCGGGCCTGGCCGACCGGGATACCGAGATGGCGCATCATTGCCTTGCTCGGCAGCGGGTTCGGTGCTTCGTCGCCGGTCTCGAACGCGAAGCTCTCCAACATCCGGCTGTTGACGAGCCGGGCGCCCACCGTGTCGCCCTTGTCCCACAGGTCGAACATCTGCTGATGATCGTCACCGGTCCAGTGAGTGGCCACGCCGATCGTGCCGACGATACCGCTGGCCATCAGGGGCAGGGTCATCACGTCGTCGCCGCTGTACACGTCCACGCCGTCCGGCGCAGCGCTGATCAGGGCGGCGGTCTCGCCCGGATTTCCAGCGGCATCCTTCAGGGCGAGGATGTTCGGGACCTCCCGGAACAACTTCAACATCGTCGACGTGTTGATCTTGCGCCCGGTTCGAGCGGGAATGTCGTACAGCACGATCGGCATCTCGCTGGCCGCCGCCATTGCTCGGAAGTGCCCGTCGAGGCCGGCCTGCGAAGGACGGTTGTAATACGGAGTGACAGCCAGCGCTGCGGCGGCGCCCATTGCCGCCGCCTCCTTGGTGAGATGCACCGAGTGGGCCGTGTCGTTCGTGCCCGTTCCGGCAATGACCGGAATCGTGACGGCCTCGATCACGGCCGCGAACAGCGACAAGCGTTCGTCGTCGGACAGGACCGGCGACTCGCCCGTGGTCCCGGCGACGACCAGCCCGTCGTTGCCGTGCGCCTGGAGGTACCTCGCCAATTGCTGAGCGACGTCGAGGTTGAGCGATCCGTCCTCGTTCATCGGTGTCACCATCGCCGTGAGTACCCGACCAAAGCGTGCCATCAGAAAGGTCCTTCCGACCATCACCCCGTGGAATGCGGGGGCATCCCCACATTCTGACGCCGCGGCACACCATTCCAGAACACGCAGAGAAGTTTCATTTGTGTTCACCGATTGGCACGTTTGCACCGTTCTGTCAGCCGCCGAGGCGACCCCACATCAGCACCCGCCGGAACGGAAAGAAATACGGTCGGCGGTCGCCGATCTCATCGATCAGGGCCTGCTCGTACGCAACCAAATATTCCGCGAAGACGTCGGGATCGAGCAACTTCTGGAATCGCGTCAGGGTCGTGCCGCGGACCCACTCGACCACATCGCGCGAGCTGCCCAGAACATGTGGATACACCTGCAACCGGACGTGTTGGT
The DNA here is from genome assembly GCA_043746045.1 of Actinomycetota bacterium. Lineage (GTDB taxonomy): Bacteria > Actinomycetota > Acidimicrobiia > Acidimicrobiales > Ilumatobacteraceae > WLMZ01. The sequence goes on from JAYTRT010000195.1 coordinate 13,900, forward strand.
CGACAAAGCCCAGGTCGAACAGGATGTCGGCGTAAACCTCTGGCGCCAGCACGTTGTCTGCGACCGGATCGGCCGGCGGGCCCGCAGTGCCGAACGCCGACACGAACGGCTCGGTTTCGGCAACGTGCTGCGCGATGCGGTGCGACGGCGCCGAAGCATTGGCGGGAACTTGGACCGCGATCTGACCACCCGGCCGCAAGGCCGCCGTCCAGGACTCGAGAACTGCACGATGGTCCGGCACCCATTGCAGACTCGCTGCAGCGAGGACGAGGTCCACCTGACGATCGCCGGTCCACGTCGCGATGTCGCCGTGCTGGAAGTGCACCGAACCCCCCGCGAACTGTTCGGCGCTCGACAACATCGCTGGGGAGTTGTCGATGCCGACCATGGTCGCGCAGCCGAGCTCGTCGGCCGCACGTCGAGTCAGCTCACCCGGACCACACCCGAGATCGACCGCATCGTGGACGGGTCGATCTCGGATCAGGGCCAACAGGTCGTGGAACGGCTGTGCCCGCTCGGCCGCGAACTTGGTGTACTGCTGCGGATTCCAATCGGCGTTCTGCTCTGCGTTGGTCACGACTTGTATTGTACTTGTCTGCATTGCGCCGTCAAGGCGCAGGAATCACTCGCCGGCGACGGGCATTGCTTCCTGATCGAGGCCGAAGGAGGAGTACTCCTCGCCGGTGTCGGCCCAGTCCTCGAACTGGATCACACCCATGTCCTCGAAGCGATGACGCAGCCACTTGTCGTTGCGTTCGAGCAGACCGAGCTTCTTGCAGTTCGGGACGATCTTGCTGAACAGCATCGTCTGGAAGATCTCTCGGGTCGGGTCACCGATGACGAGTGGCATGATGTCGCGCATGTTCACGCCCATCCGCTCCCAGACCTCTTGCTGCATGAAGCGGTCGCGCATCCGCACGGCAGCTTCGAAAGCGAACTCCTGACGGTCCTTCATCTCGGCATCGGTCATACCGTCGTAGACCTCTTTCAGCGACAGCACACCGAATGCGACGTGACGCGCTTCGTCACTCATCACGTACCGGAGCAACTTCTTGAGGAGTGGCTCCTGGGTGATCTGGTGCAAGAAGCCGAACGCGGCAAGCGCCAGGCCCTCGACCATGATCTGCATGCCGAGGTACGTCATGTCCCAGCGGCTGTCGTTGATGATGTCGTCGAGCAGCAGCCGGAGATGAGCATTGACCTGGTACTGACCGCCGAGCTTCTCATTGAGGTAGCGGCCGAAGACCTCGACGTGGCGGGCTTCGTCGACGACCTGGGTCGACGCATACAGCTTGGCGTCGTACCACGGCACCGTCTCGACGATCTTCGCGGTGCAGATCAGCGCGCCCTGCTCACCGTGCAGGAATTGGCTGAGCTGCCAGTTGCGGCCTTCGATACCGAAGTTCAGCCATTCCTTGTCGCCCCACTTGGCCACCGGCGTGCCGATGAACGTATTCGGGTCGAGCCCGGTGCCGAGGATCTCCGAGTCGGTCTTGACGACCTTCTCGATGTCGACCTCGGTGTCCCACGGGAGGTCGGTCGTCGCGTTCCACTGGCCGGTCTTGGCCTTCTCGTACAACTTGCGCAACTGCGGCCGGGCCAACGAGTAGTCCCAGGTGAAGATGGAGTCGGCGTTGTTCTTGACGACGTGCTCGACCTCGTTCGGATCGGTCGTGGGGATCGCAAGGATCTGGTCGATGTCGTTGATCTCGCCACGACCGAGGATGGTCTGGTTGTCGTTGTGAACGATGGTCATGATGCTGCTCCTGAGGGTGCGGGCTCCGTCGGCTGGAACGCCGGAAGGATCTGGGTACGGATGAACATTCGGGCGGACACCTCGTCGCTGAAGTCGACATGGTCCGACGGTGCGAGGAAGTAGGAGATGACGAGGCGGCCGAGGAGGTCGACGAGGCGACCACCCTCGACTCGGCCGAGGTGGGAATCGACGAGTGGAGCGAGGAACAGTGAGGCCATTCGGATGATGCGCGGCAGACCGGACACCGTCAACTGGGCCAGGGTGTCGCCCGGCTCGGACATCAGCATGACCGCGAGGTGTTCATCGGCGCGCAGTTCGTGCGTGGCCACCATGACGGTGCGCACGACGAGGTCCTCGAGGCTGTCTGCGCCTGCGACCCCGGCCTTCAACTTGGCGAAGAACTCCTCGAGCTCGCGAACTCGCAGGGCGTCGAGCACGACATCGCGGCCACCGGGGAACATCCGGTAGAGGGTCGCCCGGGACACATGGGCCTCGGCAGCGATGTCGTCGACGCTGACCTTGGCAATACCGAAGCGCTCGCAACAGACCTTTGTCGCATCGAGGATGCGCGTCTCGGCCGGGCTCATGTTGAGACGATAAGACGAATCCGTCTCATTGTCAAGGGATCAGTGTGACAGTTGGCTCTACAGCCGACCGGCGTCGATGATCCGTTTGAGGAACGCCTGGGTTCGTTCTTCCGTCGGGTTCTCGAAGATCCGCTCGGGTGGCCCCTCTTCCAGGATCACGCCCTCGTGGAGGAAGCAGACCTTCGACGCGACCTCCTTGGCGAAATGCATCTCGTGGGTCGCGAGCATCATCGTCATCCCGTCTCGCGCCAGGTCACGCACGATGTTGAGGACTTCCGCCACGAGCTCGGGATCGAGAGCCGAGGTGATCTCGTCGAGCAGCATCAGGCGAGGTTGCATTGCCAGGGCGCGCACGATCGCGACGCGCTGCGCCTGCCCACCCGACAACCGGTCCGGGTAGTCCTTGGCCTTGTCCGCCAGACCGATCCGGGTCAGCAGTTGCATCGCCCGGTCCTCGGCCGCGTCCTGACCGAGCCGCAGGACCTTGCGTGGCGCAAGCGTGATGTTGTCGATCACGGTCATGTGCGGGAAGAGGTTGAAGGACTGGAAGACGATCCCGACTTCCTGGCGCAACGCGTCCACATCGATTCCCGTCCCGCTGCACCGGTCGCCGTCGAGGCGGATCACGCCGGAATCGATGATCTCCAAGGCATTGATGCATCGCAAGAGCGTGCTCTTGCCGCTTCCGGACGCACCGATCAGACAGACGACCTGATGCAATTCCACATCGAGGCTGATCCCGCGCAGGATGTGCGCGGCGCCGAACGACTTGTGGACGTCTTCGATCTCGAGGAACGACATCGTCAGCGACCGCCCTGGGTTCTGCTCTGACTGCGGCGTTGCAGCCATTCGAGCCAACGGGTGAACGGCACGGTGACCGCCAGGAACAACAGCGCCGCCATCGAATAGGCTGCCAGCGTTCCACGCGAGTTGTTGACGAAGCGGGCGCGACTGACGACGTCGAGCACGCCGATCACACTGATGATCGCAGTGTCCTTCTGCAGACCGATGAAGTCGTTCAACAACGGAGCGACGACTCGCCGGACCGCTTGTGGGACGACCACGTGACGCAAGGTCTGCGTGTACGACAGCCCGAGCGATCGCGCGGCGGCCACCTGACCCCAGTGGACGGACTCGATGCCTGCCCGGTACACCTCCGACACGTAGGCGCCGTAGGTCAGCGTGAGGGCGAGGATCACGTATTGCATGTCGGACAGGGCGCCGACGATCGGCACCTTGGCCTGCAGGAAACCCAGACCGACCAGATACACGATGAGGATCGCCGGAATACCCCTGAACACGTCCACGTAGAGCGTGGCCAGGAAACGCAGCGGCCGGCACGCCTTGCCGGGCAACAGGCGCACGACCGCCACGATCAGCGCCCACACCAGGACGATGACCTCGGTGATCAGGAACACCTGGACGTTGATCCAGAAGCCCTTGTACAACGATCTCCATGCTCCACCATCGGTCAGCGTCGACCATCCGAAGAAGACGATGCGGACCGCGCCATGGTTGTTGACCAGGACGTAGAAGAGGAACGCGATCAGGTACGCCGTCAGCCCGAAGCCGAGCGAGTACCACGCGTAGTCTCGGGCCTTGCCGCCGGCCTCTCGCGCCGGCTCTGTCTCACCCGCTCGAGCGAGCCGAGCACTGCGGAGCGAGTAGAGCAGTGCCGGGATCCCCGTGACCGGAAACAGGAGGCTGACAACAGCAGCCTTGCGATAGGTGAGCACTCGACTCACCCGCCGTGTGGCGGGTGAGTCGACGAGAAGGCTCGATTCGCTCACCGAAGTGAATTCAGGACGCAGGAACGTCGATGAACGGAACGGTGGTCGGGTCGCCGAGGTACTTCCCCAGCAGTGTGTTGACAGTGCCGTCGTCGATCAGTGCCTGCAGCAGCGGATCGAAGATGGCCTTCTTGCCGTTGCCCTTGCCGAAGATCGCTCCGTACTCCTCACCCGTCTTGAACTGCGCGGCAACCGTCAACTTGCCGCCGGACTGCTTGGCTTCGCCGAGGTTGATGGCCGTGTCGATCACGATCGCGTCGACCTGACCGGCGTTCAGCGCGGCATATGCCGACGACAGGTCCGGGTAGGACTTGACCCCCGCGATCGTCATGCCCGGCACTGTGCCGGACGTGAAGTCGTACTCGGCGGTGGTCGACGCCTGGACACCGATCTTCAACTTCTTGAAGTCGGCCCACGTCGCGATCTTGGTTCCCGTCTTGACCAGGATTCCCTGATCACTCTTGTAGTAGCCGACGGAGAAGTCGACGACCTTGGCCCGGTCGGTGGTGATGGTCACCTGAGACAGGGCGATGTCGTACGTGTCCTTGGCAACCTGGCCGGCAACGAGTGCGTCGAAGCCGACGTTCTTGAACTTCATCTTCAGACCGCACTTTGCGGCGAGGT
>JAYTRT010000196.1:0-1995 GCA_043746045.1 Actinomycetota bacterium
TGGAGCAGTCCCGGAAGAAGCTTGCGGCGAGCGAGATCCCCCGTCGCTCCGAACAGGACGATCACATGCGAATTCAGCGGCGACATCAGCGAAGACTTCGCGTCGCTCGGTTCGGTATGTTCCACCATCTGCCACCCTCGGGTTCGTCTCGGTCATCAGAGTAGACGGGTGCCGATGTAGCTTCTCGCCTGTGTCAGAGACTTCATTCGCCGGAAAGATTGCCGTCATCACCGGGGGCGGCACCGGGATGGGCCGAGAGCTCGTCCGCCAGTTGTCCAGGGAAGGTTGTCACGTCTCGATGTGCGACGTTTCCGCCGAGAACATGGCCGACACGGTCCAACTCGCCCTCGCCGATGCCCCATCGGGAACTCGGGTCACCACATTCGTTGCCGATGTCTCCGACGAGGCCCAACTCGTCGACTTCAGCGCCGCCGTTGGCGCTGATCAGGCGACCGACCACATCGATCTGCTGTTCAACAACGCCGGAATCGGTGGCGGCGGAAGCTTCGTCCTGGACGACCGTGACGAGTGGGACAAGACGTTCGCAGTCTGCTGGGGCGGTGTCTACGGATCGACCCGCGCCTTCCTGCCGTTGCTGCTGGCCAGCAAATCGGGACGCGTCGTCAACACCAGCAGTGTCAACGGATTCTGGGCATCGCTCGGTCCCGGCATCCCACATACGGCGTACAGCGCAGCGAAGTTCGCGGTCAAGGGTTTCACGGAGGCCCTGATCTCGGACTTCGCACTGAACGCACCACACCTCGCTGCATCAGTGGTGATGCCCGGACACGTCGGCACGTCGATCGTGATCAACTCCGGCCTCGCTCACGGACGCAATCCGAAAGAACTGACCGACGAGCAACTGGTGCAGGTTCGCGAGCGCACGTCGCGAATGGGTCTCGACCTCTCCGGCGCCAGCGACGAAGACCTCCGCCAGGGCATGCAGGCTCAGGCGGAATCGTTCCGTGACAACGCCCCTCTGACCGCCGCAGGTGCAGCAACGATGATCCTCGACGGGGTGCGGCGTGGCGATTGGCGGATCCTCGTCGGCGACGACGCTGTGCTGTTGGACCAGATGGTGCGCGACGCACCCACCGACGCATACCTCCCGTCGTTCATGGACACTGTCCGCCAACGCGGCGCGTTCGGTTTCACCGGCGCCTGACTCGATGATCGACAACGGATTGCAGGGACGCACGGTCGTCGTGGCAGGTGCCGGAGGTGGCGGTATCGGAACCGCCGTCTGCGCAGCGCTGGCCGAAGCGGGTGCTGTCGTGGCCGGCTTCGACAACGACATCGAGAAGCTCGCGCTGAGCGAGGAGGCAGTGGCCGACGCTGGTGGCTCGTTCCACTCGTCCATTCTCGATCTGCGTGACGCCGACGCCGTACACGCCGCGGTCGACTCGGCAGCAGAGGAGACCGGCGACCTGTTCGGTCTCGTCGTCGTTGCCGGCGGACTGTTGCGCAAGTACTGGGCACCGTTGGCCGACACTCGTCCCGAGGATTTCGACGAAGTCGTCCGCCTCAATCTGAACGCAGCGGTCTACGCCACACAGGCGGTCGGCCGCCATCTGCTGTCTCGAGGCGCGCCTGGCGCGATCGTGCACATCGAATCGATCGCAGGTCTGCAGTCGATGCCCTTCGGCGTCGCGTACAGCGCCTCGAAGGCTGCACTGACCGCTGTCACGCGCACCGCCGCGCTCGAGTGGGGGCCCCGGGGGATCAGGGTCAACGCCGTGGCAGCCGGCTCGGTGCGCACGCCTCGGGCATCGGTCGACGCCCCGGCCGAGGACCCGCACGGCGACCGGATCGTGATTCCGTTGCGTCGCCGCGGCCAACCCGTCGACGTCGCCAACGCAGTCGTGTTCCTGCTCTCGGCGCAGGCGTCGTGGGTCACAGGTCAGGTATTGTGTGTCGATGGCGGCTCCTCGGTCCTGCCCTCGTACCTCGACGAACACCTGCTCCCCGTTTTCGTCCATGACGAGGCTTTTCGCA
>JAYTRT010000197.1:0-6408 GCA_043746045.1 Actinomycetota bacterium
GAAGTTGCTGGCGTGAACGCCGAGCAATCGCACCCCCGGACTCGGGTCCAGATTCGCGAGCAACGGACCAACGGCGCCGAGGATGGCGGCCGATGTCGCAATCGCGGACGGCAGTGTGGTCGAACGGGTGACCGTCACAAAACCGGCGAAACGCACCTTCAGGGTGAGGGTCCGCGCACCCGTGGAGGCGCCACGAAGCCGTGTTGCCACCGCATCGCTCAGTCGAACCAACTCGGTGCGCAACTCGCCGAGATCATGCAGGTCACGAGCAAACGTCTCCTCGTGTCCGATCGATCGTGCCTCGCGTCTGGGCTCGACGGGCCGCTCGTCATCGGCCATCGACAGGGCGAACAGGTGGCGTCCGCTGCCCTTGCCGAGCGCGGTGACCAGGGCCTTCTCTCCGAGAGCAGCGAGGTCGCCGACGGTCTGTACGCCGAGGCGCTGCAATCGTTCGAGGGTCGCTGGACCCACCCCCCACAGTTTCTGAACCGCCAGCGGATGCAGGAATTCCAACTCGTGACCGGGCAAGACTTCGAAAACCCCCACACCCGGCACCACTCCCGTCGGTAACGCCTTCGGCTTGGCGGCCACCGACGCCAACTTGGCAAGGAACTTGTTCGGGGCGACTCCGACGGAACAGGTCAGATCGAGCGACTCCGATATCCGGTCGCGGAGGTGCTGACCGATGACCGCGCCATCGCCGAGCAGACGGAGGCTGCCCGTCACGTCGAGAAACGCCTCATCGAGAGCGAGGGGCTCGACGAGGGGCGTTGCTTCGTGGAAGATCTCGTGGACGTCACGACTGACCGCCGAGTACAGATCGTGATCGCCGCTCAAGAAGACGGCGTCGGGACACAGTCGTCTGGCGATCGCACCGGGCATCGCCGAATAGACCCCGTAGCGGCGGGCCTCGTACGACGCCGCCGCAACGACACCACGTGGTCCCTGCCCTCCGACAACCACAGGTTTCCCGCGCAGCTCAGGCCTGCGGCGCAACTCGACGGAGACGAAAAATGCATCCATGTCGACGTGCAGGATCGTCCTCGCATGGCTCATGGCGAACGCTGCTCGACCCGTGCTGTCGCACGATCGGCTCCGTAGACCACGAAGTCGAACGACTCGGTCTTCTGCATCCCACCGTCCAGCCATGCGAGGATCGGAATACGCACCCACGGTGGTGAATCGACCAGCAGGGCCGCCACGTGGTCGAGTTCGACGAACAGTGCCTGCTCGACGATCTTGTCGGGGTCGTTCAGGACGATCTCACCGTGGGCGACCGTTGCGAACCAGGATTCGACGGTCATCTGCCAGCCCATGTCCGGAGCCTCGACCCTGACGGTGTAGTGGCATTCCTCCCATTTGGGGACGTGCAAACCCGTTTCCTCGTGGACTTCGCGAGAGATCCCTCTGGTCACCGATTCGCCTTCGTCGATCACGCCGCCCGGAGGCGTCCACTCGAGCGTGCCCTGCCGACGACGATTCGCAGCGAGCAGAAGTTGGTTGTCGATGACAACGAGCCCACCGCCGACCCGGAACGAACGCATCTGGCCAGTCTCGCAGCTCAACCGCCGTGGTCGCGACGCTCTCGGCGTCCACTGCGGTCTTTGACCCACAGTTTGATCACCATCACGAAGGCTTCTTGCACGATGCCCTGGGACATCTTCGAAACCCCGTGGGTGCGGTCGCGGAACGTGATCGGGATCTCGACGATCTTGCCTCCGGCGCGCACGAGGCGGTGCGTCATCTCGACCTGGAACCCGTACCCCTCGGTCGCGACGGACTCGAAGTCCATCGGGCCGACGAGGGCCGACGACCGGTATGCACGAAATCCTGCGGTGGCATCGTTCACCGCCAGTCCGAGCACCCCCGCCACGTACCGGTTTCCCCAACGCGACAGCCGCCGCCGGCTGGGTGGCCAGTTCTCCGTGATTCCGCCCGGGACGTAGCGGCTGCCGAGGGCGAGGTCGACACCGTGTTCGACCGCCGACACCAGGGCCGGAATCATCGCCGGGTCGTGTGAGAGGTCTGCGTCGATCTGGATGCAGATCTCCGCTCCACCATCGATGGCCGAGCGCATGCCGACGCGATATGCACCGCCGAGCCCGGTCTTGGCAGCGCGCCGGAGAATCTGCAGATCACCGATCTCGTCGATCAGGCTCTCGACCAGTTCTGCGGTGCCGTCAGGGCTGTTGTCGTCGACGACGAGAATGCCGACATCCGGTGCGTGTTTACGAATCGCTCGCACCAGGGCCTCGATGTTGTCGACCTCGTTGTAGGTCGGGACGATGGCCACGGCGCGCACGGCCGTCAGCTTAGGCCTGTCCGCCGACCACACCCCCTACGATGAACCGGTGCCCGACGAAGCCGGCGAGACCCATGCAGATCGACCGATGTCCGCCCTTCCGTCTCCCGGCGCACGGGCCGCGGCGTTCGTCGCAATCCTGCTCGGGGGCCTGGCGGGAGGCCTGATCGGCTACAGCTTGGTCCGCGTCCAATGCAGCGGCGGGTGCGGCACCCAGCGCGGTCTCGGGGCGTTCGTCGGAGCGGTGCTGGCGGCAATCGGGATGAGCATCGTCGCTGTCCTCGTGCTTCGTGCGGTCGGCGAATGGAAGACGATCGAGGACCGCAGGCAGGATGAGGGGACCGGGCGCAGGTCCTGATGTCGATCTCTCCCACCGACGTACTGGCCAGCGAGCTGTCGGCAATCGCCAACAGTCTCGCCGTGCGAGCGGGTGTGCTGATCAGCGAGGCACGACAGTCCGGTGCGGGGCTGGTCGATACCAAGAGCACCGCAACCGACATGGTCACCGAATACGACCGAGCGTCCGAGCGACTGATCGTCGATGCGATCCGAGCGGCCCGTCCGGGTGACGCAATCATCGGCGAAGAGGGCACGGCGGACACGGGCACCAGCGGGGTGAGTTGGTTGATCGACCCGATCGACGGCACCACCAACTTCTTCTACGACCTGCCCGGCTACGCGGTTTCCATCGCTGCGGCCGACGCCGATGGAACGCTGGCCGGCGCGGTGTACATACCTGCCACGAACGAACTGTTCGCCGCCGTTCGCGGCCGAGGCGCAACCATCAATGGCCGACAGATCCACTGTTCCACCACCGCGGACGTCAGCACAGCCCTGGTCGCGACGGGGTTCAGCTATCACCCGGAACGTCGGAGGCTGCACATCCGCCGACTGCAGCACATCATCGGCGAAATTCGCGACATCCGCCGCTTCGGAGCTGCCGCTGCCGATCTCTGCTACGTCGCGGCCGGTCGCGTCGATGCCTACTTCGAGGAACATCTCGGACCATGGGACCTTGCCGCCGGCGAACTGATCGCGCGCGAAGCCGGATGCATCAGCGGCGACTTCGCCGGTGGCCCCGTCCGACCGGCTCAGGTGCTGGTCGCCAACCCGAACCTCTTCGAGCCGCTACGCGCCCTGATCAATGCCGCAGATGCGACCGAGAAGGCGGCTCACCCGACCGCAGACGTCCAGACCTGACCCTGGCCCTATGCTGCTGGCGTGGGTACACGCATCCTGACGGTCGAAGACGACGAGCGCATCCGCACGGCCGTGAAACTGGCGCTCGAAGACGAAGGCTGGACCGTCGACGAAGCCGGCAGCGGCGAGGAAGCAATCGAACTGTTCCACCGCGCCCAACCAGACGTCGTACTGATCGACATCATGCTGCCGGGGATCGACGGTTTCGAGTTGTGCCGCCATCTTCGCAAGACCAGCGATCTCCCGATCGTGATGGTCACAGCACGCGCCGACACCCACGACATCGTGGCCGGCCTCGAGGCGGGCGCCGACGACTACCTGACCAAACCGTTTGCTCCGAAAGAGCTCTCGGCCCGGATTCGTGCTCTTCTGCGGCGGATCCGGCCGATGAGCCCGGGTCACACCAAGCTCGTCTTCGGCGACCTGGAAATCATTCCCGACGAGGGCAAGGTGCTGCGCGCCGGGGTCGAGCTGCACCTGACCAAGACCGAGTTCCGGCTCCTGGTCGAGCTCGGCCAGAACCCGGGTCGTGTCTTCAGTCGCGAGTCGTTGCTCGACAAGGTCTGGGGGTACGACTACTTCGGTGACGGTCGCCTCGTCGATGTGCACATCCGTCGACTGCGCACCAAGGTCGAGGCTGACGCAGCGAACCCGCGCCACGTTGTCACCGTTCGAGGGTTGGGTTACCGACTCCAGTCGTGACCGAGACGCGTGATCACGGGGCAAGCGAGTCAGAGCAGCCGGCCTCGTTCAGGCGCCGGGCGATCGCGGCCCTCTCCCGATTCCGGGCCCAACGCGTGGGACTGCGGATGCGGATCTTGCTCACGTTCAGCCTGGGTTTTCTCACCCTGTCGGTCTTTCTGGCCGCAGTCACATTCAGCTTCACGAGGAGCACGCTGATCAAACAGCGCGAGAAGGCGAGTGTCGAGCAGACGTACCACGATGCCAGCGTGGCGCTGAACGCGCTTGCCTCGACGCCGGCGACCGCTCAGGGGGCGATCAAGGAATTGACCAACATCGGGGTCGCCCGACCACTCCTCAACTACCGCGATGCCTGGGCCGGCAACACTGCCGCGTTCGGCGACGACGTGGTCCCGCAAGCGATGAAACAACGGGTCCTCGACAACAAGCCCTCACTGATGGTCATCACTGTCGACAAGGAACGTTTCCTGGTCGTCGGAGTGCCGCTCCCGTCGGCCAACGCGGCCTACTTCGAGTTCTTCAGTCTGACCGAGGTCAACGACACCCTCCGTAGCGTGGGTCTCTCGTTGCTGTTCGCCGGTTTCATCACAACCCTTGCCGGGGTCGTACTCGGGTCCGTTGCGTCACGTCGAGCGGTCAAGCCGTTGGGCGACGCAGCCCAGGCCGCCAAGGCAATCGCCGGAGGTCGCCTGGACACGCGCCTCGAAACGACGGACGATCACGACCTCCGTCTGCTCGCCAACTCGTTCAACGACATGGCTTCCGCGCTGCAGTCACGCGTGGAACGCGATGCGCGTTTCGCCAGCGATGTCAGCCACGAACTCCGTTCGCCGTTGATGACGCTCGCCGCTTCGGTCGAAGTGATGCAGGCCAGACGAGACGACATGCCCGAGCGTGCCCAGTCGGCGCTCGACCTGCTTGTCGCCGACGTCGCCCGCTTCCAGGGCCTGGTCGAGGACCTGCTGGAGATCTCCAGATTCGACGCCGGGGCGATCCGGCTGCATCGCGAAGACCTTCTGGTTGCCGAATTCGTTCGCAACGCTGTGGCCGTGAGCAGCCTGCCGACGACCCCGATCACCGTCTCCGAGCGAGCCGAGAACCTCGTCATCGAAGTCGATCGGCGGCGGCTGGCTCGCGTGATCGCCAACCTGATCGACAACGCCCGACTGCATGGCGGCGGTGAACCGGAAGTGATCGTCTCCGAGGCCGACAACGACGGCGAGCCGCTCGGTCATGTCTGGATCGCCGTCGAGGACCACGGTGCCGGGGTCCCCCACGAGGAACGTCACATCATCTTCGAACGGTTCGCTCGCGGTGCTGTCGCCGGGCGACGGAGCTCGAGCGACGGGGCCGGCCTCGGTTTGGCGCTGGTCGACGAGCATGTCCGTCTGCACGGCGGCAACGCTCGGGTCGAAGATCGACGCGACGGCGAGCCCGGCGCTCGATTCGTGATCGAACTCCCCGCTGAGGAGGTCGGCGTATGAGCCAGCGCACGAACCAGCGGACGAGCCCGAGTCGCACCGCCAGGGTGAGCCGGCTCGGGCTCGTCGTCGTCCTGCTGATACTGCTCACTGCGTGCGGTATCGGTAACGACGCAGCGCCTCGCGACATCGCCGACGCCGATCGCCCGGTGCTTGTCAACGCAGCCAATCAAGCGACCGGTGCCACAACTGGCACCGACCGGATCTATCTGCTCGCGCCCGAATCCCCGAACGACTCTCAGCATCTCCGCCCCGCCCAGCGCGACGTCGGCGATTCCGCGACGCGCCGCCTGCAATCGCTGTTCGGAGCCCTCACCGTGGTCGAGGTCAGCGCCCGCCTGCGGACCGCAATCCCCGAGGGTCTCCAGTTGCACTCAGCCGTGCTGCAGCCGAGCGGCACGTTGGTGGTCGACGTGTCCGATCAGCTCCTCGATCTGTCCGCGGGATCGTTGATCGATGCGGTTGCCCAAATCGTCTTCACGTCGTCGGAGGTCGACAACGTGCAGCGGATCGACCTCCTCGTCGATGGCAAGGGTCGCCAATGGCCGGCTGGCGACGGTGAACTGCAGACCGATCCGCTCACCGTCTACGACTATCCGGGTTTCATCGAGAGCACCGAGCCCGACTTCCCGGCCATACCCTCGCCGGCACCCAACGCCTGACCGCCCCCTCACCGAAACTTCACCGGGCGTTTTCGTCCCCTCAAGCGCGCTTTCGACCGCA
>JAYTRT010000198.1:0-1990 GCA_043746045.1 Actinomycetota bacterium
GATCATGTTCTCCCACCCGGCACCGAAGACGAGCAACATCGAGCACACGAGTGTTGTCGTCCACGCCGACACACCCGCACGGACGCAGAGCACGCGCACAAGCAGGACAGCGGCAAGGTGCGCAGCCATCGTCGGGATCAGGAACGGCCAATACGACCCGAGACCGAACCAGCTGGTCGTGTAGTGGAACAGGACGACCGGTACCGTCAGCCAGTGGCCGGCCTGAGGATCGAGGAGCCAGTGCCGCCAACCGCTGTGGAGCAGGGTGTCGTCGCGTCCGAGCACATAGTCCCAGTCGTCCCGCACGAACCACTGATGCCGGCCGACGATGTAGTACACCACCAAGGAACCAACCACGGCACACACGAACGCGGCACGCGCAGTCGCATCGGAACGAACGCAACGGGCGAAAGAGCTCGCGCGCGGATCGAGCCCGTTCAGCCCCTCATTCGTCGCCCCCGCCACAACGCAAGCATGACACTCCGTGAACGCACAAAGCGAGGTTCAGCCTGCGGCGGCGCTCTGATCTCGGTGTCGTTGCTCCCGGGCGACCCAGTTGTGATTCCATCCGAGAGACGCTGCGCCGAGGCCGACGCCGACGATGAGGGCCACGCCCACGGCAGACCGTCGGAGGCCGACGCGTGCGACCTTGGCGGGAGACCGTTCGCTGAGATCGGAGATCGTCAGACGCCACGTCTCGACGATGTGCCCGAGGACATGCACCGTCATCACCGACACCCACACGATGAAGCTCGCCTGGTGAAGCGTCACGATCGTGTCCGAGTTGGCCGGGCTGCGGGCGAGCAACCACACGCCGGTTCCGAGGAGTGCGACCGTCGACAGCACGACGAGCGGGCCGAGCACGCGTAACACCGGATGGGGCGGCCCTTTCCGACTGTACGCCTCGTCACCTCGGTAGTACTTGACGAACCGATATCCCGTCGACCCGAGCTTGAGCAACGCGACCGGCACGAGGAACATCCCGACGAACGCGTGCACAGCGAACATCCCGTTGACATCGAACACGGTGACACCTTCGACCGCGAGCGCGATCAACAGGATCGAGCCGACGGTTGCGGTGAGGCGCGAGTTGCCGACGACACCGTGGTCGTCCTGAGCAGTGTCGTCCTGAGCAGTGTCGCTCACGTTGGTTGTTCCGATCGGAGGGCCAACACGGTGCCGAACGCTACAGCTGGCGAGTGTCTTCGATCCCATTCGACGTCACGGAATGTGCGATCGGCGGTGTCTCCGATGGAAATCACTGCTCAGAATTCGAGGAGGTTGTCGCGGAAATGCTCGTGGGTGTACGACGTGCGGACGAGTCCACGACGTTGTAGCGATGGGACCAGGCCGTCGGTGATCTCGACGATGTAACGACGGTTGAGGCGCATCACCGGGCTCGTGATCAGGAAGCCGTCCCCGCCGACCTCCTCCATGATCTCACCCATTGCGTCGGCGACCTGATCCGGCGTGCCGACGAGGGGCGAGCGCTGTGCTGCACCCTCGGTGAAGCCGCAGGCGGCGAGCTCGCGCAGTGTCCGAGTTCGGTCCTTGCCGAGGAAGCCTTCCAGAGCGCCGCGCTCGCCGTTGGTCGTCAGCTCGCCGACCGGCTGATCGAGGTCGAACTGCGAGAAGTCGATCTCGGTGATCGAGGACATCTCCGCAAGCATGTACTCACCGAAATTCGGATCGCTCATCCATCGGGCGTGCTTGTCTCGCGCCTCGGTCTCGCTGTCTCCGACGATCGGTGACGCCATGAACAGCACCTTGCAGTCGTCCGGCTTCCTACCGATGGCTTCGAGGCGCGACCTGATGTCGGCGCGGTAGGCCTTCATCGACTCGACCGATTGGAACGGCGCGACGATGGTGTCGGCGTACTTCGCCGCGAATGCACGGCCCTTCGGCGACGAACCGGCCTGACAGAGCACAGGTCGACCTTGCGGTGACGGCACCGTGTTCAACGGGCCACGAGACGAGAAGTACTTCCCCG
>JAYTRT010000199.1:0-1988 GCA_043746045.1 Actinomycetota bacterium
GGCGTGATCGCCATCGTCGCCGGTCTGACCTTCTTCCCGGCGCTTGCGCTCGGGCCCATCCTCGAACACCTTTCCCTCTGAGGCCAGGAAAATCATGACTGCAACTCTCACTCCAGAAGCTCCCCAGTCGCCGAAGGTGCGTACCAAGGAGTCGACATCCATCTTCGACGCGGCGATCCTGCGGACCGCCTCTGTCGACGCATTGAAGAAGCTCAACCCGAGGACCATGGTCCGCAACCCGGTCATGTTCATCGTCGAGGTCGGCTCGATCCTGACGACGTTGCTGTTCGCCCGCGATTATGCGAGCAGCAGCGGTCAACAGAACGCGTTTGCGGGCCTCGTCGCAGCGTTCCTGTGGTTCACGGTCCTGTTCGCCAACTTCGCCGAGGCAATGGCCGAGGGACGTGGTAAGGCCCAAGCGGCGGCGCTCCGCAAGACTCGTGCGGACACGACGGCGCGGGTGCAGATGCCGGACGGCACGATTGCCGAGAAGTCGTCGGCTCTGCTCTTGGTCGGTGACCGCTGTGTCGTCACTGCCGGCGAGGTGATCCCCGGCGATGGTGACATCGTCGAGGGCATCGCGACGGTCGACGAATCGGCGATCACCGGCGAGTCGGCCCCGGTCATCCGCGAGTCCGGCGGTGACCGTTCGGCGGTCACCGGTGGCACTCGGGTGTTGAGCGACGAGATCGTCGTGATGATCACCGCCAAGCCGGGCGAGACCTTCCTCGACCGGATGATCGCCCTCGTCGAGGGCGCCAACCGGCAGAAGGCGCCCATCGAGATCGCGCTGTCGATCCTGCTCGCCGGTTTGACGATCATCTTCCTGCTCGCCGTCGCGACACTGCAACCGTTCGCAATCTACTCGGGCGCAGAGCAGAGCATCGTCGTCCTGATCGCCCTGTTGGTCTGCCTGATCCCGACCACCATCGGCGGCCTGCTGTCGTCGATCGGCATCGCTGGGATGGACCGGCTCGTCCAACGCAACGTCCTGGCGATGTCGGGTCGAGCGGTCGAAGCCGCCGGCGACTGCACCACGTTGCTGCTCGACAAGACCGGCACCATCACCTTCGGGTCACGCCAGGCTGCTGAATTCCTCCCCGTGCACGACGTGACCGAGACCGAGGTGGCCGAGGGAGCACTGATGTCGTCGCTGGCCGACGAGACACCGGAGGGTCGATCCATCGTCGCCCTCGCCGTCGAGAAGTTCGGACTCGTCCCGGTCGACGACCCCACCGCCCTGCTCGTTCCGTTCACCGCCCAGACTCGTATGTCGGGCATGGATTTCACGAGTGGACGAATCGTTCGCAAGGGCGCCGCCGACTCGGTTCGCCGGTTCGTCGAGTCCGAAGGCACGCAATCCCCGCTCGAGCTCGGCCCGATCGTGGAAAGCGTCTCCAAAGACGGTGCGACACCCCTGGTTGTGATCGACAAGCCCGCCGGGTCCTCGACGTGGCGTGTTCTCGGCGTGATCCGCCTCAAGGACACCGTCAAGCCAGGGATGAGCGAACGCTTCGATCAGCTCCGGGCGATGGGTATTCGCACGATCATGATCACCGGCGACAACCCTCTGACAGCGGCTGCGATCGCCGAAGAAGCCGGTGTCGACGGGTTCCTCGCCGAAGCGACACCCGAGGACAAGATGGCGCTGATCAAGCGTGAGCAGGCCGGCGGCAACCTCGTTGCGATGACCGGTGACGGCACCAACGACGCCCCGGCGCTCGCTCAGGCCGACGTCGGCGTCGCGATGAACACCGGCACGCAGGCAGCGAAGGAAGCCGGCAACATGGTCGACCTCGACAGCAACCCGACCAAGCTGATCGAGATCGTCGAAGTCGGCAAGCAACTGCTGATGACGAGAGGATCGTTGACCACGTTCTCGATCGCCAACGATGTCGCCAAGTACTTCGCGATCATTCCGGCAATGTTCTCCGGCGTGCTCCCGGTACTCGACAAGTTGAACATCATGGGACTGTCCAGCCCCCGTT
>JAYTRT010000200.1:0-6383 GCA_043746045.1 Actinomycetota bacterium
CAGGAAGCGAGTCGCCGGCGGAGAACACGTTGGCGGTGATCGCCGCCGATGAACCAATGACGAGGGCAGCGGCGATGGTCTCGCCCATCGCCCGGCCGAGGCCGAGCATCACGGCACCGACGATGCCGCCGATCGAGTGCGGCAGAACGGCGCCGGTGATCATCTCCCACCGTGTGGCGCCGAGCGCAAGCGCGCCGTCGCGATCGGTCTGCGGGCACGTTTCGATCACCTCGCGCGCGATGGATGTGATGATCGGCGTCACCATCACGGCCAGGATCAAGCCGGCCGTCATGAACGATCGGCCTGATCCGACTGCACCGAAGACGTTGCCGAACACGGGCACGCCGTGGAAGAAGCTGCTGAGGTGCTTGTAGAGGGTGGTGATCTTGGGGGCCAGGTAGATGACTCCCCAGAGGCCGAACACGACCGAGGGCACGACGGCCACGAGGTCGGTGATCGCGACCAGTGGACGTTTCAGCCACGGTGGTGCGATCTGGGTGGTGAACAGGGCCAGGCCGAGGCTGATCGGTACGGCGAAGATGATCGCGATGACCGAGGTCAGGGCGGTGCCGAAGATGAATCGAAGTGCGCCGAGAACGGGTGGCGTTGCGTTCGGGACAAAGGTCTGCCCGGTGAAGAACTTGAATCCGGCCACCTTGAACGCACCGGTGGAGCGGTTGGTGATCGTGTAGGCGATCAATCCGAGGATCACCAGAATCGCGATACCGCCGAGCAGGACAGCGATGCGGAACGTCTTGTCGGCAATCTGCCGCTTCGATTTCAGATCAGTGATGGTGAGTGCCATGTGCAGCTTTCCGTTGTCGTCGACAGTAACCGTGTCGGCAAACGACGAGAACCGGACCCCCGTTGCGGGGGGACCGGTTCGTCGTCAGGGGGCCGTGTTGATCCCAGAACCCGGCAGGGTTCAGGAACCGATCTTGGCGATGTTCGCCAATGCCTTGGTGACCAACGCGGCAGGCAGCGGCGCGTAGTCGATCGTCGGGGCGAGAGTCTGGCCCTCGGTGAGCAGGTAGGTCAGGAAGCCGCGGAGGTTTGCGGCCTTGTCGGCGCTGTCCTGCTTGGTGTACACGATGATCCAGGTCTGAGCTGCGATCGGGTACGACGTGTCGCCATCCGCCCAGCCGAGGAAGAAGGTCAGATCGTCCTTGACCGTGACGTGCTCGGCTGCGGCTGACGTTGCCTCGAGTGTCGGGGCGACGAACTTGCCTGCCTTGTTCTCGATCGAGGCGAACTTCAGTCCGGAGGCCTTGGCATCGCTGAGGTCCACGTATCCGATTGCTCCGTCCGTGGTCTTGATGATCTGGGCAACGCCGCCGTTGCCATCACCGGCCTGGCCACCGGTCGGCCAGACGCCCGGATCCTGGAACGCTCCGAGTTTCCAGGCGCTGCCGGCTGCCTTGCCCTGGGCGAGTTCGAGGAACTGGGTGAAGTTCTGGGTTGTGCCCGAACCGTCGCTGCGATGAACCGTGACGATGGTGGTCGCCGGCAGGGTCACGCCCGGGTTCTCCGCGGCAATCGCCGGATCGTTCCACTTGGTGATCGTCAGTTGGAAGATCCCGGCCAATGTCTTCGGCGAGAGCTGCAGCTTGTCGACGCCGCTCACGTTGAACGACATCGTGATCGGGGCGATCACCGTCGGAATGTAGAGGAATGCGCCACCGGTGTACAGGGCCACATCGGCGGCCTTGACGGTTCCGTCGGTGCCGGCGTAGTCGACGAGCTTGGTCTGCAGGTCGGTTCGACCCTTCCCGGAACCGCCGCCGCCGTATTGGATGCTCAGCCCCGATGCCTTCTTCGACAGATTGGCGATCGCCTCGTCGAGGAACGCCTTCTGGAAGGTCGAGCCGGAACCGGTCAACGAACCCTTCAGCGAGGTGTAGTCGATCGGCGTCGTCGTCGAGCCACCGGTCGACGGCGACGTGGCCGTCGATGTCGTGGGTGCGCCGGACGTGGCGGACGTCGTTGGTGTGCCGGAGCCGGCGACCGTCGTTGGTGTGCCGGAGCCGGCGGACGTCGTTGGTGTGCCGGAACCGGCGACCGTGGTGGCGGAACCGGCCGTGGTCGCGGTCGAGGCTGCCGTCGTGGTCACTCCGGCGGCCGTTGTCGGTGCGGATGTCGTCTTGGTGGAACTGGAACTGCCGCACGCTGCGGCCAGGAGTGAGAGGGCCACCAAGCCGCTGATGGCGATGGTCCGCTTCTTTGAGCTGTTCACGCTGTAGATCTCCATTGTTGTCAGGGGCGTTGCCCGGGTCGAACTCCGTCGGGAGCTGCGGACGCCCAGCAATGTAAAGACCCAAGGTGTACGGCATCTGGTGCCGAGGTGAACCGCAGATGAACGACAGGCGAAATGGTCAGTTCGGTTGCTGTTCATGTTCCGTTCACCTGAGGTCAGGATCACGGTTACCTTGGAGACGTACTCTGCGCCCATCAATCGAACCAGTCGCGAAACCACCTCTCGGTCAGTCGATCGGAGCCCAGCCGTCGAACACCTCCTCCAGAAAGACGACCCGATGTCCGTCGAAGTGCCCCACGTCTTCGAGGCGCGTGACTTGAACGTGTACTACGCAGCGCACAGGGCAGTTCGCGACGTGACCATGACGATCCGGGAACACGAGATCACGGCGTTCATCGGGCCCTCCGGCTGCGGCAAGAGCACGGTGCTGCGTTGCTTCAACAGGATGAACGATCTGATCGACATCGCTCGTGTCGAGGGCACTGTCGACTTCCACGGGATCAACCTCTACGACCCGCAGGTCAACGCTGTGGAGGTTCGTCGGCGCATCGGGATGGTGTTCCAGAAACCGAACCCGTTCCCGAAAAGCATCTACGACAACGTGGCGTACGGGCCGCGGATCGGCGGTGTCAAGAAGAAGGTCGATCTCGACGGCGTCGTCGAGTCGGCACTGCGCAACGCCGGCCTCTGGGACGAGGTCAAGGGTCGGCTCAAGTCGTCCGGGCTCGGTCTCTCGGGCGGCCAACAGCAGCGCCTGTGCATCGCCCGGGCAATCGCCGTCGAGCCCGAGGTGATCCTGATGGACGAGCCGTGCTCGGCCCTCGATCCGATCGCCACTGCCCGGGTGGAAGACCTGATGCAGGAGATGAAGCAGAAGTACACGATCGTGATCGTGACGCACAACATGCAGCAAGCGGCGCGCGTGAGCGACAGGACCGCATTCTTCACCACCGAAGTCAACCCGGAGAGCGATCGCCGCACCGGCACGCTGGTGGAATTCGGCAGGACCAAAACCATGTTCTCGACGCCGGCCGACGAGCGCACAGAACAGTACGTGACAGGGAGATTCGGATGACGATGAACGAGCTTCGCAAGACCTTCCATCACGAGTTGGACGACGTTCGCGCCGAACTGGTCCACCTCGCTGCGTTCGTCACGGAGGCAATCCCCCGGGCCACCAACATCTTGTTGACCGGTGACCTCGAGGGAGCTGACTACATCATCAGTGGCGACGACGAGATCGATGCTCGGGCCCTCGACCTCGAAGACCGGTGCGTGCAGATCCTCGCGCTGCAGGCCCCCGTCGCCGGCGACCTTCGTCAGATCCTCGCGGCGATCCGGATGATCGCCGAGGTCGAGCGATCCGCCGATCTCGTCTGCAACATCTGCAAGGCGGCGCGTCGTATCTACGGCCACCAACTCGATCCGAGCCTACGCGGGATCATCACCCGGATGGGCGAGCAGGCCCAGCAGTTGTACATCGCTGCGATCGAGGCGTTCGTCGAGAACGATGCGGCCAAGGCTGCCGCGATCGACGACATGGACAACTTCCTCGATGCGCTGCAGAAGCAGTTCGTTCAGGCCATCTTCGAGAGCCACTCGGCTGGCAACATCGATCTGCAGGTGGCCGTGCAGCTGGCTGTGGTTGCTCGCTTCTACGAGCGCATCGGCGACCACGCGGTGAACATCGGCGAGCGCGTCCGCTACGTCGTCACCGGGTGGATGCCCGAGCACAAGGGCGCGGCACGGTATCGCGCCGGGACGGATGACACGGGACGAACGGTCCGGCCGCCGATGGCGGACGAGTCGGATGCAACCTCGGCCGACGGCTCGCGCGACAGCGCCGACCACGACCACGATCACGATCACGGCAGTGTCTGACGAATGACGATCCTCTGGCTCTTGGTCGGCGTTGTCGTCGGGGCCCTCCTCGCCGCGGTCTGGTTCCGTCGTGCCGCGACGAGACTCGAGACGCCGGTCGTCGACACGGAATCGGACGGTCGTCGTCGGAACGAGCAGCTGGAGCTGCAGTCGGCGCGCATCCAATCAGCGCTCGACGCATTGCCGATCGGTGTCATCGTCGCAGACGCCGACGCAAAGATCGTGGTCCGCAATCGTGCGTCCGACGATGCCGGCGGCAATACCCACAGCGAGGTCCTGGTGCAGGCTGCTGTGCAGCATCACCTCCGTGCAGCGGTCCGCGGCGAGGAACGTTCTCAGACTGTCGAGTTGTACGGTCCGCCCCGTCGCCTGGTCATCGTGCATGCCAAACCGCTCGGTGCCAACGGTGCCGTCGCGACCATCGAGGACATCACGGAGCGTTCGCGGGTCGACTCCGTGCGTACCGATTTCGTCGCGAACATCAGTCACGAGTTGAAGACACCGATCGGCGCGTTGGCCGTCCTGGCCGAAACGCTGATCGACGAGTCCGATCCATCGGTGATCAGCCGCCTGGCTGGTAAGACGGTGAACGAGGCCCACCGAGTCGCCAAGATCATCGATGATCTCCTCGAGCTCTCGAGGATCGAGTTGAGTGGCGAGCTCGTCCTGGCGCCGTGCAACGTGGCATCTCTGGTCGCCGAGGCGTCCTCGCGCAATTCGTATGCCGCCGAGCAACGCAAGGTCGAGGTGCAGGTCTGCGAGATTCCGAAGGATCTCGTCCTCAGTGCCGATCATGTCCAGTTGGCGTCGGCGCTCGGCAACCTCGTCGACAACGCGGTCAAGTACAGCGAGGTCGGCGGTCGCGTGACGCTGGCCGCGTTCCCCGAGAACGATGGTGTCACGTTCGTCGTGACCGACAGCGGGATCGGGATTCCGACGCACGACCTCGACCGCATCTTCGAACGCTTCTACCGCGTCGACCGCGCCCGTGCGCGAGGCACGGGTGGAACCGGTCTCGGCCTGTCCATCGTCCGTCACGTGACGAGCAATCATGGCGGCGCCGTGACGGTCGAGTCACGCGAGGGCGAGGGCTCGACGTTCCGTCTGCACATTCCCGACCGCCCGGCGCCGGTCAGCCCGGAAGACATCAAGCCTCACGAGACGAGTCACGCGCGATGACAACCCCCACCGTCCTGATCGTGGAAGACGAGGACAGTTTCATCGAAGCACTCACCGTCGGTCTGAATCGCGAGGGCTTCCGCGTCGAAGTCGCCCTCGACGGTGCGACAGCGCTGCAGATGTTCGCCGAACTCAAGCCCGACGTGATCTTGCTCGACCTGATGTTGCCGCGTATCTCCGGTATCGACGTGTGCCGTGAGATCCGCAAGACATCGACGGTCCCGATCATCATGGTGACGGCCAAGAGTGCAGAGATCGACATGGTCGTCGGCCTCGAGGTGGGCGCCGACGATTACATCACCAAGCCGTACCGCATCCGTGAGCTCGTTGCTCGACTGCGCGCCCTGCTGCGCCGTGCGGGAATGGTCACAGCAGGCGCCGCGGGGGGTGCCCCCGGGGCGCCGAGCACGGCTCACTCGTTGGTCGTCGGAGATGTCGCGCTCGACTCCGACGAGCATCTGGTGACGGTCAACGGCGAGGTCGTGAGCATGCCTTTGAAGGAGTTCGAGTTGCTCCACCTGTTGCTCAGCAATGTCGGCAGGGTGTTGCCCCGTGAACTCTTGATCGACCGTGTGTGGGGCATCGACTATGTCGGGGACACCAAGACGCTGGACGTCCACATCAAGCGGATCAGGGCAAAGATCGAGCCGGATCCGGCTCGACCCGAGCGAATCGTGACGATCCGTGGACTTGGCTACAAGTACGAACGACCGGCACCTAGCATGCGTGCGTGACCGAGGATCCGCAGCGAGGAACTCGAGACCCGGTGCGGTATCCAGCGCAGAACCGACGGCCGGTGGAACCGCCGCGTGCGTCACGAGGACGCGTCGATCCGGACGACGAAACACTGCCGAACAACCGGTCGGCGGATCGTTCCTCCGGGTCGGCATCGAGGGGTCGAGCCACCGCAGGCTCGCAACCCGGCCCACGCCGACCACGCCCCGCGACGCCGCCCGTGCGCATTTCCGCGTTCACTCGTCTGGCACGCGTGCAGGCCGTCAGCGCCGCCGGCGACGGGTGCTTGGCGCTCGCATTGGCCCTCACGGTGTTCGTCGGGCTGAGTCCGACG
>JAYTRT010000201.1:0-1982 GCA_043746045.1 Actinomycetota bacterium
CACCGTCGGTGACGGTGCCATCCGGCAGGACGGGAACCGGCGTCCCGACGCCGACCCGGGCGGGGTGGGCATCGCCCGGTTCGTTGCTGCCACAGGCTGCGATCAGCGCCGAAATCGCGATGGTCAGACCGCCGAGGCGCAACACGCCGCGACGGCTCAGTTCGTGGCTGTGCAACTGGTCGAATCCCGGCAGGATCGAATCGTCGTGGCTGTTGTCGATGCTGTTCATGAGATGGTCGTTCATGCCTTCAAAGTCCTGACGGTCACTTCGCTGGGTAGTCAGAGGGCGAATACGGCTTGCCGTCGGCGGCGAGTTGATCATCGAGGCCGACGACGCCGGCGATTCGGGCGAGGACGGTTGCGTGCCGGGCTTCGATGACGACCATCGACGCGATCAGTGCCGAGCCGTCGACTCCCGCGAGCTTGCCGATGATCTCGGTGTGCGTCGCGACGACCGCGTTCTCGAGTTGACGAGCGGCCGTGGCCACTGACTGCGCATCACCCGTGAAGCTCGCTTTGAGCTGGCTGTACAGGGGCGTGATCTGGGAATTCGGGGCGGTGCGACCGATGAGACCCGATATCGACTGGGCGTATGCGCCGTGCGCCTCGCCGATGGCTTTGACCACAGCCAATGTCGTCTCGTCGAACGCTTTGAGGTCGAGTGCCAGTTGGTAGAGGTCGCGGACCGTCAATTCGAGCATCTGCGCGAACTGCAACAGGACCAGGTCGTCGTCGGTCGGTCGACGCGGAGGGGCCGTGGTCGTGGTGGCCGCAGCAGAGTCGGCGGTCGATCCCGACGTGGCGCCGGTGCCGGCCGTAACCGACCCACCGGTCGACGCCTTGGTGGTCACGGCCGAGGGCGAATTGGTGGAGTCTCCGGTGCCGCTGTATCCGCCGCCCTGGCTGCCGGACTTGGAACCGGTGGATGGCTGATCAGCGGTGGAGTTGCCCGGCGCGCCGTTGTTCGAGCCCGAAGTGGCCGACGTGAAGGTGTTCGCTGATCCGCCCACCGACGAGGTGGCCGTCGGGCTGGACGACGCGCCTGCTCGTCCGACGAGAAATGGCAGCAGCGACAGGGCGCTCCCCGCAGCGCCCGCGACGAGGATCCGCCGACGTGCCACAGAACCCGTTGTTTCGGTGTCGCCTGGTTCAGCGGCGCCGGTCTGAGCCGCTTCATTGATGTCCACGAAAACTGGATCCTTTCGAGATGTTCTCCCCAGCCTTCCCGGCCGAGGGTCTGCGCTCCAACTCTAGAAGTCGAGAGCCGACAGGTCGGGTATCCAACGCGATGCTCGTTCGATCGCCCGACGCCAGTTTTCGCGGTCGAACGAGCCGCTCGGCTCGACGACCGTTGCCGGCGACCACGAGTCTGCCACCTGATCGAGGTCGGTCCAGGTACCGACAGCCAGGCCGGCCAAATACCCCGCCCCGAGCGTCGTGGCTTCGGTCACCGGCGACACCTCGACGGGCTTTCCGGTCGCATTCGCGAGCGCCTGGACGAAGGTCGAGTTCTCGCTCATCCCGCCGTCGACGCGCAGCGTGGGGATCGACAGACCGGTGTCGAACTCGGCGGCTTCGACGAGATCGGCGCCGCGCTGGGCCACGCCCTCCAGCACCGCGCGGACGATGTGCGCCCGGCCCGTGCCGCGCGTGATTCCGAGCAGCGTGCCTCTCGCGCCGTAGTCCCATTTCGGGGTTCCCAGCCCGAGCAGTGCGGGAATGTAGGTGACGCCCTCTGACGTTTCGCACGTCGATGCAACATCGTGGCTGGCTGCAGCCGTATCGATGATCTGGAGGTCGTCGCGTAGCCATTCGACGTTGGTGCCGGCTGACAGCATGATTGCCTCGACACCCCAATTGGCAACGCCGTCCCTCGTCCATGCAACGATCGGGAACGTTCCCTGTGAGCTGCGCCGGTGATCCGCCGGCGCATTGGTGCCGGTACACACGTCGAGCATCCCACCGCTTCCGAACGTGATTTT
>JAYTRT010000202.1:0-6372 GCA_043746045.1 Actinomycetota bacterium
CTCTTTCGGCTCTGTGACACGAGTTTGAGGCCGATTTGGGGTCAGATTCGACGTTTACGGGCGCGTAGCTCAGTTGGTTAGAGCGCCACCATGACACGGTGGAGGTCCCGGGTTCGAGCCCCGTCGTGCCCACTCGACAAGTCCCAGGTCAGAGGCCACTTTGGGGCCTCGACCACCCGGATGTCATTGCCAGGCCGTGGAACGTATGGGACGACCGCGTTCGTAGCCCCGAAAAGTTGCCGAGCGGCGTGTGGCGTGGCGTGGCGTGGTCAAGGTCAACCGCCAGCGAGCCAGGATCAAGGCGGTTGCAACCCGCGACGGGGCTGTCGCGCTCGAGGCGCAGCTGACGTTGACGATGGGCAGCGAGCCGGACCGAGTGGCGTCACGATGGCCGAACTGTTCGCCGGGTAGCTCGATCAGGCCGGCTACTCGGCGACGACGCACGCCGATCTGAAGAGCATCATCCATCGCCTACCCGAGTCGTTCCTGGAACGCAAGGTCGGCGGGGAGCTGCCGGTCGGGCTCAACGTCAGAGGGTGTAGGTGACCTCAGCTCCGCAGAACTGCTCTTTCCCCGCAGCGGCGTGCGATAGGGCAACCAACTCGTACTGGACAGTCCGGGACTGAGCGGGCAGTGCGGCGTTGAGTTGAAGCTGGGCCTGGTTGATGCTCGCAGACACGGTTGCGTAGGTGCTGGATCGATTGGTGTACGTGAAAGCTTCGTCGAAGGAGACCAGTTCGTACCCTGTACCGCCACCGTTTTGAAGGGTGTCTGAGTATCGGACACGCACCGATTTGATGGCTGCTCCGGCAGGAAGGTTGAGCGGTAGATAGCCGTAGGCACCCGGACTCGGCGGCAGCGATAGACACAAGTAGGAGTTGACGACGCCCGGAGTGGAACTCGTCACGGGGACCATGTCGATACCGGTGTAGAAGACGGTGCACCCGTTGGTCGGACAGGGTTGGCCGTTCGTTCCGTCGTTGCCGTCCTTGCCGTCCGCTCCGTCCTTGCCGTTCGCTCCGTCCTTGCCGGGAGACCCCTGCGTGCCGGTGCCCGTCGATGCGGGCTGGTAGTAACCGACGATGTCGATCAGGAGGTCGACCGTTCCGCCGTTGTTGTAGGCGCTGATTGCACCCGTCGTTGAAAGTCCGACCGTCACCTGGTTGGGCGTGGGGGCGCCCCCAGCGATCACGTTCAGGTTCGATGCAGCCGGGCGTGGATTGGCGTCGCTTGGATAAATGGTGATGTAGCTGGATGCCGTGGGATTCACCGCGGTGACGTTGGTTGCGATGCCAGTGGCGCTCGAGGGGATCGTGCAGTTCCCGTTGGTGCCCCAGACGGCGAACGTCGCAACTTCACCTGGGCCGACCGGTCCGGCACGCCCGCCAACGTTGTCCGATCCCGGCCGTGTGTCGACGAGCCGGCACGGCACGATCGGGACGTACGACGACGCCGTGCTGCTCTGTGCGCCCACGGACTGGACCAACCCGACCGCTGTCACCGCAACCGCAGCCAACGCTGCCGCCATCCCGACCTCGACGAACCTGAACGTGCGCATGTGTGCCTCCTGCATCCCGTCTTGCGTCGTCAGGCTCTCATGAGGGCGTCCACGTTGAATCGGGGAAACCCCTACGTTGATCAACGTCTCGGGTCATGCGGATAGCGGTGCGATCTCGCTCAGTGCGGCCCGAAGATCGGCAACCGATGGGCGGGTCGCAGACAGCATTGCCCGCAACGCCTCCCACTCCTCTCGAACCGAGAGCTGGCGATGGCGATGGCGGGCACGCTCGTCGAGGCGATGGCCGATCCGTTCGTGCCGGACAACGACCGGGACGAGTATCGAGATCAGGTGATGGCGATGGTCAAGAAGTCCGCCTGAACGTCGTCGGCTGAGGTCGGAGACGTTGGTGGCGTTCGGCGGTCGACGCTGTCATCACTGTTCGGCTCGACGTATCGGATGACCTGGTGTTTTCTGAATGGTGTGCTGACAGCGTGGGCTCGAAGAGTCCGCCGACCCGTGTTGCGATGGCAGGACGTTCGGTTCGCGTCATGCCCTGGACGATCGAGCGGAGTTGCGGGCTGCGGCCGTAGAGACCACACCACGCTGCAAGCCCGATGTAGACGGGGAACAGCACGGTGCTCAGCAGGGGTTTGTCGGCTCGGAGGTTCGAGGCGACCGCTCCGCCGAGATACGCGGTCAGTAGCACCCCGCCGAGCAGTTCGGTCCGTCGCCAGATGCACAGCACGATGCAGCCCAACTCGATGACGCCGACAGCCGGTGCGAGGCCTGTGCGGTAGCCGAGGTCGGCCATCGAGGTACGGACCACGTCGATGTTGGCGAGGTGCATCGCCGCGTCTGCGAGAAGGAACACGAGGACGGCACCGCTGAGCCCGAGCCCGACCCTTTGACGTGTGGTGGTGTTCATCGGGTGGTGCCGTCGAACATCTGGCCGATACGGATCGCGTTGCCGAACGGGTCACGGATCCCGAAATCAATCCCGTACGGTTTCGGTGATGGTTCGTCGGTGATGTCGACGCCGCGGTCTCGCAGTGTCGTGAACGTGGCCTGCGCGTCGTCGGTCGTCAGACACAACCATCCGCCCATCGCTCCTTTGGTGACGAGTTCGCGGACTTGGGCTGCGGTGTTCTCGTCCATCGCCGGCGACCCTGGACGTTCGAGAAGGATCTCGCGGCCGGCGTCGCCGGGCACTCGCACGGTGAGCCACCGCATGAAGCCGAGATCGACGTCCGATGCGATCTCGAGGCCGAGGATGTCGACGTAGAAGGTGACGGCTTCGTCCTGGTCGAGAACGAAGATCTGGGAACGGCTGATGGAGTTGTACATGCCCCCGAGCCTACGGAACGACCGTTTTCGTGGCTTCTCCGAAACTGCTCGGTCGGACCCAGCTCTTCACGAAACATCCCGGCACGTACGCAAACGCGCCGCGGGTCCGGTACGTCGAAGGGGCCTCCCCGACGATCTCGGTGAATGTACGACTGAACGTACCCAGGCTCGAGAATCCCACCTCCATGCAGATCTCCGTGACCGTGGTCTCGGTGTTGCGGAGCAGGAACATCGCCCGTTCAACGCGCCGCCGTTGCAGATACCGATGTGGCGTCTCACCGAACGTTGCTTTGAAACGACGAATGAAATGCGCGGGGGAGACCAGCGCCACCGCCGCCAACGCCTTCACGTCGAGGTCATCGCGAAACGAACGATCCATCACATCACGCGCCTTGAGCATCATCCGGTTCGAAAGTTCCTGCTCAGTCACCACGGTCGTCCCCGATTGTCCACCGCTCCGCGTCAACGCAGTGGTTCGCTTCGCCAGTCTCGTCGACCTGAACCTACTCTCCCGAGGACACCGGGCGAGGCCGCTCGATCACCCGTCTGGGTTGCCCGGACCGTGCCGACACCGCACCCGGCCGCCCCGTGTCCGGCTTCACGCCAGGGTCGGAGTCAACTGCTGGTGCGAATTCGACGATGAGGTGTCGACATTGGTCTGGCTGGCATGGGCCTGGTCGCTGCGTGCTCCGAGATCGTTTGGTTCACGATCGGTGGACGGCTTGATCGCACTGAGTCGAACGCAATCTCGGCCGCTGTCCTTCGCGCGCAGGAGCGCGTCGTCGGCTCGTCGCAGGATCCGGTCCAACGCAGAACTCTCTGTGGTGTCGGCGACTCCGAACGACGCCGTCACCGGGGGAAGCGCTGCGCGCATGCAGGCGTCCGCCAACGCCTCGCGGATGGTGTCGAGGACCCTGACACCGCTGCGACGATCATGGTCGGCGAGCGCAATGACGAACTCCTCGCCACCCCATCTGGCGATGATGTCCCGAGCGCCGAGCGCGGCGCGAACCGTGTCGGCGAAGAGGCGGATCGCCCGATCGCCCACGTCGTGCCCATATGTGTCGTTGAGCTTCTTGAACTGGTCGAGATCGGCCATCACAATCGCGAACGAGTCGCCGGCAGCGATGCGACGTGTCAGCTGATCTTCAGCGGAACGTCGGTTCGACAGGCCGGTGAGACTGTCGGTGTTGGCTTGGAGCTGCGCCTTCGAGAACGCCCGGACCGTTCCCAGCGCCGAGCCCGTTTGCGCGGCGAGAACCACCATTCGGTCCGCTGCCTCACCCGCCGGTGGTCGGTCGACTTCGCCCGTCACGTGGAGCACACCGAGCGCGCGACCCATGAACGCCACCGGCACGCACAACGCCGACAGGGCATCGCCCGGTCGGTCACGCAGATGTGGGCAAGCGTTCAACGCTGTCGAATGACTGAAGATCTGTGGGGTTGCCTTCCTGATCGCCGGGCAGTCAAATGGTGCCGTCACATCGCACCCGGCTCGCCCCAGAATCGGGTTGACGAGTCGAACGGACAGGTGGGCTTCGCTCGAATCAGCCAACTTCAGTTCTGCCGGATTGCCGGGGACGGTCGACCCGAGGACATGGGTGACAACCGTCTCGATCGCCGCTTCGTCTCTGGCCATCTCCAATGCCTCGTGCAAGTCCGCCGCAAAACGCTGCCTGAGCGATTCTTGGCTCTGAGTGTCCTCGACTTCGGAGATCCATTCGCCTTCTCTGCGCAGCGCACGATCGAGTGGTCGGAACAGCAGCGTGGCCAGCGCGACCAACGCGATGACCGCCCCGATCGCTAGCTGATTGTTCGAGTCATGCAGTCTCGACAGTGCTGCGGTGACGAGCGGCGAGTCCCTCGCTGCCCGACTCGCAGTGGCCAGATCTGTTCGATGGCGGACCCAGTCGACCGCGACGAGTGCGAACCCGATCGCGACGCCGGCAGTCCACCTCAGGGTGAACCGGCGTTGGAGCCGGCGTAGTTCACCGCTGCGATTCTTCAGCGTCGTATCGTGTTGTTCCGCTTTCACGAACTGCGTATCGGCAGATTCGTGCGTCGACTTCACAGAATTCACTGACGGTCGAGCCACAACGAACCCTCCGGCATCGCCGATCGTCCAGGTCGGGGGCTTGCGTGACGGCGATTCCTTCGAAGTGCGACCCTCGTCGGTGTCGACCCGGTCCATCCGTTCGTCGTCGCCACAGTCGTGAACGAGGTCGCCGTGGTGTCGCGGGAGTCCGGTCGTGATGAGGACCAATGACTCTGGTCCTGGGACCTTTGTGCGCTCAGACTGTTTCCGATGGCCCGACGCGACACCGAGGACACGACATGATCGCGGGACCACTGTCGGTGTCGACGACCGGTGACGACCGACTCGAGTCCGGGTCGTTGTACCGCAGCTTCCTCGCAACCGTCGCCTCCGTGGATCTTGCCTTGCCGCCCGCCGACATGAATCCCGTGATCGCAGCCGAGATTGCCGACCTTCCCGACGCTGTGCGGCGATATT
Organism: Actinomycetota bacterium; assembly: GCA_043746045.1. Classification (GTDB taxonomy): domain Bacteria; phylum Actinomycetota; class Acidimicrobiia; order Acidimicrobiales; family Ilumatobacteraceae; genus WLMZ01. Next base: position 5,358 of record JAYTRT010000202.1, read on the forward strand.
TCGGTTTCATGGGCGTCGTCGGTCGACCGCGAGATTGGTCGTTCCGGACTCGTTTCACCGGCCGATTCCGACGCGCACCCGATCAGAAGTGGATGGCATGCGACGCATGGCAGTACAGCACCGCTGTGCCGATCGCACGCGTCTTCCACATGCGTGCACGCCTGATGCACCTCGTGCCGATGATCGCGCGCGACACCTACGTTCGTGAACACGGACGAATGCTCGTCAAGGTCTTCGACCTGTGCACCGTGGCCGACGGAAGCGGGGATGAATTCGACCTCGGCGAACTGTCCACCTTTCTCGACGACGCCGTTCTCCTCGCCCCGTCGATGCTCCTCGGCGCCAACGCGACGTGGAGCGAGGTCGATGACGGCGCCTTCGACATCAGACTCACAGATGGTCCCCGATCCGTGACGGCCAGGGTGTCCATCGACAGTCGCGGCGCCCCGACTGATTTCAGTACGACGGATCGCTTCGCCGCGCTACCAACCGGTCTCGAACAGGCGCGATGGTCGACACCGGTCGCCGCATGGACGATGTTTCGAGGGCGGCCGATCCCGACCGCTGTGACGGCGATCTGGCATCTCCCCAGCGGCCCGTTCACCTACATCGATGGTCGCTTCGTGCCCGGCAGCACCCGCTACAACGTCGGGCAACGCGGGCAGTGAGACCCCGGCCCGAATCGCGCCCGGTCAGGTCCATCACAGCGTGACGTGACGGATGCGCATCAATTCGGCGACTTTCGCGAACTGGGCGGCGTTGTGCCCGACCGACATGGCGCAATGGTGCGTGGGAGCTTCTGCGAACCAGTGGCTCATGTAGTCATCGGGGTGGCGGCTGAAGCGCACCGGGGTTTGGGTGTTGCCGATGCGCATCGTCGGGCCGTTCGTCGATTCGGCTTCGCTGCTGACCAACTTCAGCCGTCCATCGCTTGTCTGGGTCAGACCCAACGTGGTGATCGGGCCCGTGCGCACCTTTGCCTCGACGGACACCCCGGTGCCCTGCTTGCCGTGAT
>JAYTRT010000203.1:0-1981 GCA_043746045.1 Actinomycetota bacterium
TCAAGCTAGCGGTGCGTGCCATGCTGGAGTCGTGCCAGAGCAGCCGTCCACCTTCGTCTCACTCGTCGTCCCACCCCCCGAACTCCCTGCGGTTCAGCGCTTCATCCACGTCGTCGGCAGCAGCGTCTGGGTCAACCACGAACCCGTCGACGGCTCGTGGGGGACGCACTTCCTCGGAATGCTCGATGGCGCTGCGGTGTGGGGTGTCGACGTTCCGTTCGGAACAGACCCCGCCGATGGCGCAGCCACCGATCTGTTCAGCTACTTCGGACGGGCCAGTGAGAACGAGTGGTTGGTTGCCGGACGAGCGGTGCAGATCATCGAGTGGGCGAGGACGCACCGGTTCTGCGGACGATGCTCGACACCGACCGAACTTGCACCGGGAGAACGCGCGATGCGGTGCCCGAAGTGTCGCTTGCTGGCGTTCCCCCGCCTCGCCCCGGCGATGATCACGCTCGTGACGCGCGGCGCCGGCGACGAGCAGGAAGCGTTGCTGGCCCAGGGAGTTGCGTTCCGCGGACCGATGTACAGCTGTTTGGCCGGCTTTGTCGAACCCGGCGAATCATTGGAGGGTGCTGTCGTGCGCGAGGTGCGCGAGGAGGTCGGCATCGACGTCGACGAAGTCCGCTACTGGGGCAGCCAGCCATGGCCTTTCCCGCACAGCCTGATGGTTGGTTTCCACGCGCGGTACGCCGGGGGCGAGATCGTCTGCGAACCAACCGAGATCCTCGACGCGAACTGGTACCGCCGAGATGCGCTGCCTCCGATCCCACCGGGCATCAGCATCGCTCGGAAGCTGATCGATGCATGGCTTCGCGACGAAGTCTGAGCTCCCGAGTCCGCTGTGAGGGATCAGGCGGGTGCGAGCTTGGCCGCGAACCAGTCGAGGATGATCTCGGCGCGCTGACGACGATGGACCGGAGAGCCGCTGCGCGACAGCTCGTGGGTCTCGCCGGGAAATCGGTAGAAGGTGACGTCGCGACCGAGAATGCGGAGCGCCATGAACAGCTCCTCGGCCTGCGACATCGGGCAGCGGAGGTCGTTCTCGCTGTGGATGATCAACATCGGGACGTGGATGTCGCGCACATAGCGGATCGGTGACATCCGTTCGTACTCGGCGGGGTCGTCGATGTGCGACGGTCCGTGCTCGACGCGGAACACCGAGCCGATGTCGCTGCTCCACTCCTCGCTGATCATGTTGTTCACGGAACGCTCGCTGCAGATGCCCTTGAACCGGTCGCCGTATCGGCCGGCCAGCGTGGTGGCCATGAATCCGCCATAGCTCCCACCCTGCATCCCGACCCGTTCGGCGTCGCAGAACGGGTACCGCTGCAGGGCCGCATCGAGTACGGCGAGGACATCATCGACGTCGACCCCGCCCCAACCCGTGCCGGGTGCGACCGGGTGTTTGGGTCCGAGGATGGCCTGTCCCCACGACTGTTCACGGCCGCTCGCGCCGCGTGGGTTGCTCATCAGTACGACGAAGCCGGCCCGGGCCTGGAACTGTGCTTCGTCCCAGAACGTCTCGCCGTACTGGGTGTGGGGCCCGCCGTGCACGTTGAGGATCAGCGGATACTTCTCGGTCTCGTCGAAGTCGACGGGACGCATGATCCACGCGTCGATCTCCAAGGTGCCGTCGGTCGTCGGTACGACGAAACGTTCCCACGGCAGCGGTGGGGTCGTCGCAAGATAGGCCGCAGAAAGACTGGTGAGTCGAGACTCGGCACCATCGACGATCGCGAACAGTTCCGCGGGGCGGTCGACGGAACTGATCGAGGCTGCGATGGTGCCCGCAGCGGCCGAGAACGAACGCACCCATCGTTGGCCTTCGGTGACCGCCCGCGGTGCCGTCGAACCGTCGGCGGCAATTGCGTAGATGTGCCCACGACCCCGATCGTCGGCCACCGCGAGCAGGCTCGAGTCGTCGATCCAGACAGGTGCGGAGATGCCGGCGGTCGATGCGAACGTGCGATCCAAGCCC
>JAYTRT010000204.1:0-1979 GCA_043746045.1 Actinomycetota bacterium
GGGCCACACCTACATCACCCAACGGCCGTTGCCCACTACAGGTGGCACCCACTACAGCCTCGGCCAACCGGGCGACCCGACCGGACCCGTCGAGAACGAGGACTACTTCGGCGCTCTGGTGCAGTTCGAAAGCGGCGCGCGTGGCTGCTTCGAGGCAAGCCGCACCATCGTTGGACCGGAGAGCCAGTGTGCGTTCGAGGTGTACGGCACCAAGGGTTCGCTCAAATGGAACCTGGAGACGATGAACGAACTGCAACTGAACATCGTCGGCAACCCTGCACGCGGGTACACCACCGTCTACGCAGGTGATCGGTATCCGTACCACGGCCACTTCGTCCCGGGTGACGCGAACTCTCTCGGGTACGAAGACCTCAAGGTGATCGAGGACTACGAGTTCCTCTCCTCGGTCGCCGCCGGACGTCAGCACAATCCCGGCTTCGCCCAGGCCATCGACTACGTCAGCGTCCAGGCGGCACTACTAAAAAGTTGGAAGTCCGAGACGTGGGAAGACGTGATCCGGCTGTGAGTTCGCGACGAATGACGGTGGCACAGGCCATCGTCGGACACATGATCGCCCAAACGACTGAACTCGGCGACACCACCACGGCGCCCTTGTTCCCTGGCGTGTTCGCCATCTTCGGTCATGGCAACGTGACCTGCCTTGGTCACGCGCTCGAAGAGCGACGTGACGAACTGCCGACCTGGCGCGGCCAGAACGAACAAGGAATGGCGCTCGCCGCAACGGCATACAACAAGGCCGTCCGTCGCCGCCAGATCATGACAGCAACATCGTCGATCGGCCCCGGCGCAACGAACATGGTGACGGCTGCCGGAGTGGCGCACTCGAACCGGATCCCACTGCTGTTGCTCGCCGGCGACGCATTCTCGACACGGACACCCGACCCTGTGCTGCAACAGGTCGAGCACTTCGACGTGCCGTCCACGACCGTCAACGATTCATTCCGCGCCGTCACGCGCTACTGGGACAGGATCACGGTGCCGGACCAGATTCTCACGTCGCTTCCACAGGCGATCCAGTCGATGTTGGATGCCGCTGACTGCGGCCCGGCCTTCTTCGGCCTCCCGCAAGACGTACAGGCGATGGCGTTCGACGTGCCCGAGGAGTTCCTTGTGCCTCGTCACCACGCCATCGTTCGCGCTCGACCCGACCGCAGGCAACTCGCCGCAGCGGTGGAGGCGCTGCGCAACGCGTCGAAGCCGCTCATCCTCGCCGGTGGTGGCGTGCACTACTCGTTCGCGGAGGCCGCGCTACTCGCATTCGCCGAGCGGCACAAGATACCCGTCGTCGAGACCGTCGCCGGCAAGTCCACGCTGGTCGCGACCCATCCCCTCAACTGCGGACCGATCGGCGTGACCGGCTGCGAGTCAGCGAACAACTTGGCAGCAGCGGCCGACGTGGTCCTCGCAATCGGGAGCCGCCTGGAAGACTTCACAACCGGCTCGTGGACCCTTTTCAAGAATCCCGACCTGACGATCATCGGACTCAACGCCGCTCGATTCGACGCCCACAAGCGGCGTTCGCTACCGCTGGTCGCCGACGCCCGCGAGGGCATCACCGAGCTCAGCGATTCCCTCGGTGCCTGGCGCTCCGGCGACGACTGGATCGAGCGTGCAACCAACGAGCGCGCGTCGTATCACGCCTACATCGACAACATCGCAGCCCCCACAGAGAACAGTACGGAACCCGTCACCTACGCCCAGGTCGTCGGAGCCATCGACCGCAACAAGTTCCCCGGCGACTACGCGTTGGCCGCCGCCGGCGGCTTTCCGGGCGAAGTCAACAACGGCTGGCGAGCCGACGAACTCAACAGCTTCGACTGTGAATACGGGTTCTCGTGCATGGGCTACGAGATCGCCGGAGGCTGGGGCGCAAAGATGGCGATGCCCGACCGCGAGGTCATCGTGTTCGTCGGCGACGGCTCGACGATGATGATGAACTCCGACCTCTACAGCTCGGT
>JAYTRT010000205.1:0-1979 GCA_043746045.1 Actinomycetota bacterium
ATCGGTTCGCCACCTGGCCCAGATCTCCGGTGGCACGTCGGCCAGCGGTCGTCCATCGAAGTCGCCGTAGTCCAGTTCGATCCACCGATCGTCGACCGAGGTCGGAGCGTTGAACACCGCACCGGTCTGACGGGCACGCAAGAGCGAGCTGGTGATCACCCGGTCGACCGGTCCGAGCGCCTCGGCGACCTGCTGGATCTGCTGCACACCGATGTCGTCGAGTGGGTTGTCGACGTGGCCCTGAAGCAGCCCCGTGGCGTTGCTCGCCGTACGGCCGTGACGAAGCAGGATCAGCACGCTCACAGTGAACCAGGACACGACGGCCTGCGACTCAGCGGACGGCCTGCGATTCAGCGGCGGCGAGCTGTCGGCGGCCGGGATGCGGTCGGCCGATCGACGGGATCCAATCGTCCGGTGCGCCAGAACGCCCGACGCCGCTCGGCGGACCGCAATCCGAAATTGCGTGACACCCAAACCAGCATTGCCAGTCCAGCCACCTCGAACACGATGTCGAGCGGCCCCCGACTGACGCTCGGCAACGGATCGTCACGGAACCGCAGACCGCCGAAGGGCCACCAGAACAGCTTCGAATTGCTGAATGCACCGTCGTACACGAGATGCAGCATCATGCCGATCGGAATCGCCAGGGCACGCTTGCGCCAGCGCTTTCGACCAGCGCTGGCGACGACGATGACCAGCATGACACCGATGCTGACCGTCACGCTGTGCATCGCCCTCGCTCCCCCGAACCACACATCGATCAGATCGGGCAGGATCGCGCCGACACACAACAGCCGGTAGTCGAAGTTCGGATCTCGAAAAACGAACCAGACCGACACGATTGCGGTGCCGAAGAACCAGAGCAACATGGGTCGTCACGTTCCGGTTCGAACAGCCGAGTCAGCGGACCAGCAGGCGGCCACAGTTCGGGCACTCGACGACTTCGTCCTCCGGCAGACGCTTCATCGCGTCGACCTCGCCCCTCGACAGATCGAGATGGCAGCCATCGCACTGCAAGCCGTTCAGCTTGGCGATGGCGACGCCATTGTGGTTGCCGCGCATCGCGTCGTACTGCTTGAGGGTCGCCTCGTCGAAGGTGGACCGAAGCGCGTCACGCGTGATCAGGCTGGCGTCGATGTCGGCCTGGCTGACGCCTCGGGCAGCGGCTGCCCCCTCGTCGGCCACCGATGCGGCAGCGCGCAAGGCCGACTCGCCGGCGATGTGAGCGGCCAACTCGGTCTCGGCCTCGGCCAGAACGTCCATCGCGGCCAGTTCTTCATCATCGAGCACCGACCGTTCGGCGTTCAACCGGGCGATCTCGTGCATCAGAGCCTCGGCCTCACGTGGCGCGATGATCGTCTTCAACTGCTTCTCCAACCGGTCGCGCTTGGCGCCGACCGTTGCATTTGCCGCCTCGGCAACCGTGATCGTCGCCTCGACGTCGGCAATCTTGTTCCGCAACGCTGCGGCGTGTTGCTCCCACTTCTTGACCTCGCCGTTGGCGGCTGCTGCGGCGAGGACCTCGGGAAGCTTCGGCATCCGGTTCCGGAGCAGATCGATGTGCGAGTCGGTTTGTTGCAGCTCGAGCAGTCGATGAGACGTCATTCGCCGGTTCCCTCACGGAACCGTTGTGACGCTTGCTGGGTTGCTTGTGACGATCGCCCCCGGGAGTCCATGTGCACAGTCAAACACCAACGTGGTCTTGATGTCGACCGTTGGCAGCGGCGCATGCGGATCGAGCACATCAGGAGGGATGGTGGTGCCCCCATCGATGATCTGTACGACGGCAGGTGCGGCTGTCGGCGGCGGCGCCGGCGCTGTTCCGGGGGTGGTGTCACCGACCACCGTCGTCGGCGGATCGGTCGCCGGCGGCGCCGTCGTCGCGGTGGTCGGCGCACTGGGGTCGAGCGGCGTGCCGCTGACCTGCTTGCCGAGGCATTCGCTGCCCGGCAGGTACAGCCGAGCGGGGGGACGGGCCG
>JAYTRT010000206.1:0-6362 GCA_043746045.1 Actinomycetota bacterium
CGCCTCTTCACTGAGCACCACATTGTCGGTACGCATGTAGGTGATGAACCCACGCTCGTACAGACCCTGCGCCACACGCATCACCTGTGCCGCGCCGAGACGCAGCTTGCGGCCGCCCTCTTGCTGCAGAGTGCTGGTCATGAACGGCGCCTTGGGGCTGCTTCGGTAGGGCTTGTCCTCGACGGAACGCACGGTCGCTACGGCTCCGCGCAGCCCCTCGACCAGGACGTTGGCGTGGGTTTCGTCGACGACCACGACGCCGTGCTTCGGTTTGCCGTCGCTGTTGAATTCCTTGCCCGTGGCGACTTTCGCGCCGTCGAGAGTGATCAGTGTGGCGTTGAACGCAGGCTGCGTTCCGGTGAGGAGGTCGATGCCCCAGTAGCCGGCGACGACGAACGCAATTCGCTCGCGTTCACGCTCGACGACGAGGCGGATCGTCGGACTCTGCACGCGACCGGCGGACAGACCGCGGTTGACGCGACGCCACAACACCGGGCTGACCTCGTATCCGTACAGACGGTCAAGGATCCGACGGGTCTCGGCAGCGTCGACGAGGCCGTAGTCGAGAGCCCGCGGATTGTTGACCGCCTGATCGATTGCAGCCTTGGTGATCTCGTGGAACACCATCCGCTTGACCGGAATCTTCGGCTTCAGATATTCGAGGAGATGCCAGCTGATCGCCTCGCCCTCGCGATCCTCGTCCGTCGCGAGGTAGAGCTCGCTGGCGTCCTTCATCAGCGCGCGCAGGTCCTTGATCACGGTCTTACCACGCTCGGTCAACTCGTACGTCGGTTTGAAACCGTTGTCGACGTCCACTGCCAGACCCTTGCTCGGTAGGTCGGCGACGTGGCCCACCGAGGCGCGCACGTCGTAGCCGCTGCCGAGGAATTTGGAGATGGTTTTCGCCTTGGCGGGCGACTCCACGATGACGAGCGGTTTGGCCATGCGTTTACTCGCTAAAGCATTGAGGGGGTGATTGTCAAGGCACCACAGCGGGTTGGGCTGCAGATTCCACAACTTCGCGTCGGCGGCGCCGAGCGCGTCACCCTACATACGGTGCTACGGGATCGCACGGATGTCACATCGGCGTCGCACCAGCATTCTCTTCCTGCCCGATGCGTTGACGTGGGCCGGTTCACTGCTTACCGTCATCACCACGATGCCTGACGAGAACCCGATCGATGAGGAGCCGAGCGAGCTGACCGAGTCGGTTCCCGTCGCATCGCCGGAGCCGTTGCTCGGTTGGACTCCGGCGTTCGAGGCCATCTGGAACGAACTCGGGCGGCCCGGGCGCCCTGGCCGCGTGACGCGACTCGACCGTGGTTGGAGCACGGTGTTGCAGGCGATCGGCGCGGACCCGATTCGCGTCCGCAACATCGGCGTCGACGTCGCCGTTGGTGACTGGGTGGTGCCGTCGGTTGACGACGAGCGGATCGAGCGAGTGCTCGAACGTCAGAGCGCCTTCGTGCGCCGCGCCTCGCACGAGGGCAACCGCGCCGAGGCGCACACGCTGGCCGCGAACATCGACGTCGTCTTCCTGGTCCACGGGCTGAACAGCCCGCCCAACCAACGTCGCCTCGAACGCGAGTTGGTGCTGGCGTTCGACAGCGGCGCCCGGCCGGTGGTGGTCCTGTCCAAGCTGGACCTGGTCGATGATCCGGCGGTGATCGCCAAATCGGTCGAAACGCTGGAGGAGGTTGCGCTCGGTGTGCCGGTCCATGCGGCGAGTGGCATCACGCACGCGGGTTTGGAGACACTGCGTTCCTATGCCGTTGACGGGCGCACGATTGCACTGCTCGGCGCGAGCGGCGTCGGCAAGAGCACCCTGATCAACGCGCTGGTCGGCAACGCGGTGCAGCGCACCAACGACGTCCGCTTCGGCGATCAGCGCGGACGGCACACCACGACCGCTGCCGAGTTGGTCACGTTGCCGAGCGGCGGCTGGTTGTTGGACACCCCTGGCGTGCGCGCTGTGAGCTTGTGGCTGAGCGGCGACGGGATCGAGCGTGCATTCGCCGACGTGTTCGATCTGATGGACCATTGCAAGTTCCGCAACTGCAAGCACGAGGACGAACCCGGGTGCGCAGTGATCGCCGCGATCGAGGCCGGCACGCTGCCGGCGATCCGGTTGGAAAGTCTGAAGCGGCTCGTCGCCGAAGAAGCGGCGTTGGAAGAAGAGCAGAAAGTCCACGACCGGGCGGGTGACAAACGCGGGGTCCATCGGGCGCGCACCCAGAACCGTTTCTGAGGCGTTTCAGGAACCGTTGCCGATGACGGCGGACGTGTCGGCGGTATTGCCGGAGGAGGCGCCGTTCGTACTGGTGCTGGGTGGCTCGGCGGTACCGATGTTGATCGTGTAGCTCTGCGCCGTCGAATTGCTGGTGTCGGGGACGACGGACTGCACCGGGATGTTGATCGAGGCGCCCGGTGGAACGGTCTGGACAGCGCCGATGTCAGTGGGATCAACGTTGCGTTGTGGGCACGCAATGCCGTCCCCGCCGACCCGGATGTCGGCCCCGTAGGTGGCATAGGAGCTACCCGACGGAGACGTGAGCGTGATCGTCAGACGGTCGCAGCCGACGACCGGCTGAGCCGACTTCCAGACATTGTCGGCGCTCATCGTGAACGTCGCGAGCGTCCACGCCAGCACCGCAGTTGCCGTGCTGTTGATGATCACCTCGACCGGCTTCGCAGCATCGAGCAGCACGGGGTTGTAGTTGTTGACGATGTAGCCGTTACCGGTCAGGGTGCTGCACTGATACGCGCCGACGCCGAACGTGGCCTCCGTTGTGACTCCGTCGATGACGATCGAAGGCGCAGGAATCTGCTCGTCGAGCGGATTGCAGCTCGCTGGCGCAGGCGCAGTGGAATCCGGCACGATCGTGTTGGCGGCCGCAGGCTGAGCACTGTTCGACGAACTACTGCTGCACGCCTGAAACGTCATTGCGGTGGCGCCGACGACACAGAGTGCAGCAAGGCGGCGCATGCCTGGACGGTACCTCACGTTGCTGCGAACGACCTGGCGCCCGATCTCAGTTCGACTCGTGAGCGGCCCTCGAGATGACATCGGCCAGTCGTGCGGTCACCCGTATCGCGCGATCGAACCCTGTTCGCGAAAGTCGGTCGCGCAACGGTCCGTCGCTGCACACCACGACGAGGTCGCCGCCCGACTCTCGGCAGCGGCCCGCTGCGCCGAGCAGCACACCGAGACCCATGTCGTCGCATGACCAGACGCCGTCGACGTCGACGATCAACACTTGATCAGGTGCTGCGGCGGCGTCTGCATTCGTCGCACGAAGGAGTGCATCGTGAAGGCGTGGAATCGTGGCCACGTCGATCTCGCCGCACACGTCGAGCACCGCCGCCCCGGCAACTGTCGAGATGCGAATGGTCAGGTCCACAGTCCGCGATACTATCGGCCGTGAATCGGGCGGTCGGCGGAGCGGGTTGGTCACGGGCTGGTCGTTGACCGGGCTGGTCGGCGACCGGTTGGTCACGGAGGTTCCATCAACATCGTCGAACGGCCGGTCACCTCGACGTCGGGCAGCAGCGCTCCGATCAATGGAACATCGGTTGCACTGATGGCTGTGATCGTGACCGTCACGAACCGACCGTCCACCCCGGTCGTCACTCGGGCATTGCGTCCGGTTGCGCCGCCGATCACCGCGGTTGCGGCGGACGCGGGATCCAGCGCAACGGAGGCTGCCCGCGCTCCCACGCGGGCAGCCTCGATGACCACGAGCTGATCGCGTACCACGACGGTCAGTTGCACGATCCCGAGGAGCAGCAGGCACAGCACCGGCATGGCCAGCGCCAACTCCACCGTTGCCTGCCCGCTGTTCCGGCCGCGTCGCTCAGACTCTGCTGGTGACGGCATCGAGGACCCGGTCGAAGAGTCGACCGATCTTGCCGGCTCCGCCACCTGACGTTGCCCAGGCGACCACGAGGAGGGCGATGACTGCGGCGCCGAGCAACACGAGCGCATACTCGGTGGTCGCCTGGCCGCGATCTTCGAGCGAGGCGTGCCAACGGCGAATCCGGCCTGCGAGACGGATGTGGAAGTGGATCAGTGTGGTGCCCATGGTGGACCTCCGGAGCGTCGAGTGATCGAGGTCGTCATGGGGTCAACCCATGGAGCGACGAGAAGGTCCCTGCCAGCAGCGGGACGATGGTGAGCAACACGAACGATGGCAACGTGCAGCCGACCAAGGGGAAGGACAGTTGAACCGGAAGACGCCGCGCGGCTGCGTCGGCGTTGCGTCGACGCTGGGCGCGTGCTTCGTCTGCGAGACGATCGAGTACCGGTGCGAGAGGGGTGCCGTAGCGGTCGGCGAGAACAAGCGCATCGATCAGCGACCGAGCGATCGGGCCGAGTCCGAGGGGTGGAGCCTCACCGAGGGCGCTGACCGCCTCGTTGAATCGTTGCCCGATGTCCGAACGGCGGAGCACAGCCGAGACGGCGGGACGCACGGACGGTGAGCACACGGTCTGGACGGTTTCGAGGGCAAGCCGCGGCGAGCACCCGGCCTTGATTCCGACCACCAGAAGATCGACGAAATCCGGGTAGGCGAGGATCGCCCGTGCCGTTGTCCTTCGTGTTCGTCGGATGCGTTGCAGACGCGGTGTCATCGCCATCCCGACAGCGGCTGCGATGGCCGGCGCGGGCCCAACCGCGAACGCGATCAGTAGCGCAATTCCTGTCGCGGTCGACAGTGCGCGAATCGAAGACCTCTGTCGCGAGTTCACAGCCGGGCGTGAACCGCGCTCGCGGCCGGACGTGCGTGGGAGCCGTTCGGGCCTCGGCCTGCACAGCGCGCCGACCATCAGCGTGAGAAGCCCTGCCAGAACGACAGCGAGGACCGGCACCGAACTGGTCACGCCGAGCCCCGACTGACTCGGCTCATCAACTTCCAGCCGGTGAGATTGAGAAGCAGTCCGAGTGACAAGCAGCTGATGCCGATCGGGGTGAGGAAGAACTGCTGAACGGATGACGTCGTCAGCAGCGTCCAACCGCCGAAACCGATCGGGAGCAGTGTGAGCACTCGAGCCGACAGCCGGGCCTGGGCGCTCTGCGCCACACGTTCTTGCGCGATCGCATCGCGTTCGCGCAACGTGGCTGCAGCACGATCCAGCGACTCGCTGACGTTGCCACCGTGGACAGCGCAGAGACGTAGTGCGTGAACTGCCAACGCGAGATCGGCGTCGACCGTGGACTGCTGCTCGAGCGCTCGCTCGATTGTTGCACCGCCGCGCATCGCCGCACTGGCCGACGCGAAGACGGCGTCGAGCGGCGACGTCTCGAGTGCCACCGCGAATGCGTGGGGGAGTGACTCTCCACTGGAGCAACGTCGCGCGGTCTGGTCGAGCAACTCTGCGACCTGTCCCGCAGATGTGTGCAGCGCTCGGGTGAGATGTCGCTGTGCAAACCTCGACAGAATCGACTGCAGAAGAGGGAACGGACCGCCCGAGATGGTTGTGTTCGGTCCGTCCGGAATGTTCGAACGACATCGATCTCGGGTCGCCCACTTCGTCCAGATCGTCATCGCCGCCTCCTCTGCAGTGCAGCGATGGGCCGACCGAGGACAGACAATTCGCGGTGTGGTGTCTCACTGTCGGGCGGGGCGAGCTCGACCACGCAGTCGACGGCTCGCTGACCGTTCGGCGCCCGTGCGACGTGGACGATCACGTCGATGCTGCTGCGAACGGTGTCGCGCACTGCGTGCAGTGGCCACGTCGGACTGTGTTGGGTCAGCAACGATTCGATCCGGCGCAGTGCATCCACCGGTCCGTTTGCGTGACAGGTTGTCAGCGAGCCGTCGTGTCCCGTGTTCATCGCGCCGAGCATGTCGATCACTTCCGCGCCCCTGATCTCGCCCACCACGAGGCGGTCCGGCCGCAGACGCAGGGAAGCGCGAACGAGGTCGGTCATCGTCACCGCGGCGGTGCCGTCGACCGTCGCCGGTCTGGTCTCCAGGCGCAACACGTGCGGGGCGTCCAACCGCAGTTCGGCGGTGTCCTCGAGCGTGATGATCCGCTCATTGGCGTCGATGTGCCCAGCCAGCGCGTTCAGCAGGCTGGTCTTGCCGGACGACGTTGCGCCGCTGATCAACACGTTGCACCGCGCTGTCACGATCTCGACCAGCAGCGCAGCCATCTCGATCGTTGCGAAGTCGGTGAGAACCCTCCGTTGTGCGCCGAACCGGCGGAGTGTGAGACAGGGGCCATCGATCGCGATGGGTGGAATGACGGCGCAGACGCGAGAACCGTCCTCGAGTCGAGCGTCGACAATCGGTGAGAGGCGGTCCAGCCGCCGACCGAGCGGACCGAGGATCCGTTCGATGAGACGCGGCGTGACGTCGGGG